>JABMQX010000017.1 GCA_013203085.1 bacterium
AAAAGGAGAGAACCTACAACAAGGCCTCGTTTTGCTGACGGGACTGAGACTGCCGACGGGAGATAGCGACGACGTCCCTCCTCTCGGCGACGGCTCGACGGATGTCGGGGCAGGGCTTACCGGAAGCAAGAGGTTTGGCCCCATCCAGCTCAGCGGTATGGCTGCGTGGTGGTTCGACGAGGAAAACGACTTCGGTAGCGACGCGGATGAGCTCGAGTATAGCGCCAGCGCTCAGATACTCCTTTCGCGGAGTGTCATACCCAACATTGAGCTTTACGGCAAGCGACTGGAGGGCGGAGACGAGAGAAGCCTGGACCTGATTGTCGGTTTGCAGTATTGGCCGTCGAGGAAGCTGCTGCTAGAGGCGGCGGTGCGAATTCCCGTGGACAACAAGGGCGGTTTCAAATACGACGCTGCGCCCTATATCGGATTCATGGCATTGTTTTAGAGAAGGTGGATCCTGCTGATATGAAGTCACCATCAGTTCAGGGTCCCCTTTCCATCCGAGCGCCTGCGCCTGGTTGAACTTCGGCACTGTGGGTTCTTCATTTCAGGGGCCCATGCGGGCTGTTCTGCTGGCGGATAAGGTTGTGGTTTGTACTCGACTTGTTTGCCGTGATGCTTCGCTGGTTTCCCGCGAGACGCAGAGAAATGCAGGTTGACTGCTTGGGGCGAGAGGCCGCGGACAAAGCGACAGACTCCTGAGTAAGATTCGGGAAGGCTAAGACAGGTGTAGGGAAAAGGCTCAGAACCCCTGTTCTTTGTCCTTGATCGTCTGAAGAAGGTCTTCGGGGGAACGGGCAGCCAGAAGTGCGTCTCTCACTCCTTTGCTGCTGAGGAGCTTTGCGAGCCTGGCCAGAGCGCGGACGTGTGGCCCGGGATTATTCTCTTCCGCTACAAGAATGAAGATCAGGTGTGCGGGCTGGTTATCAGGGGACTGGAAATCAATCCCCTCCCGGGAAATCCCAAGAGCGGCCACGAGGTGGTCCACGGCAGAGGTCTTACAGTGGGGAACGGCAACCCCATTACCTATCCCGGTGGTCATGATCCTTTCCCGGTCAACGATTGCTTTCAGGACAGTATCTCTGTTCTTGATTTTTCCAGCGCTGTCGAGGACGTTGACCATTTCTTCCAGGACATCGTCCTTCGTCACCGATTCGAGGGAGATAAGGATAGAGTCTTTGTCCAGCAGCTCGTAAAGGTACATCAACAATTCCTCCGATTGGTGAACACGTGACAGGAAAGAGAATGCCGTGTAAGGCCACAGCCACGACAGTTCTCCCGCGTCCTTTGCGACTTCGCGCCTTTGCGAGAGGCCTCGCCCGTCCCCCTTCTCTCGCCAAGACGCTACGGTTTTTCGCATGCGGATTTATCAGCTTTATTGTAAAATACCAAAAACTTTTTGGAAATCAAGCTATATATCTTCAGAGGGCGTAGTCTGTATGAAGGCTGTTATTCTCGCTGCAGGAAAAGGGACAAGAATGAGGGCTGTCAGCTTTGGGCTCCCCAAGCTTCTCTTGCCCCTCGGAGAAAAAACAATCGGCGATAACCTTGTGCAGGGGTTCAAAGAAGCCGGCGTCTCGGAGATACTCATCATCGTCGGCCACATGGAAGAACAGATAAGGGACCATTTCGCAGACGGATCGCATCTCGGCGTTCGCATTCATTATCGGCGTCAGGATGACCCGCTGGGCACAGGCCACGCCGCCGCTCTGGCTCGCGACTTCGCAGGCGAGGAACCGTTCTTTGTTCTCGCCTACGGCGACATAGCTACTCCCGCATCAAACTGCGCAGGGCTTGTCTCCGACTTCTGCGAACGTTCTCCGGAAGCCAGCCTTTCAGTACATCGCGTGAAAGATCCCGCGAAGGGCGCTGCTGTGTATGTCGAGAAGGGATACATGAAAAGTCTCGTGGAGAAGCCCCCTGAGGGAAGCTCCACAACCCAGTTTGATAACGCAGGGATCTACGTCTTCACTCCGAATGTGTTCGACATGCTGGATCGCGTTGATCTTTCTCCAAG
>JABMQX010000159.1 GCA_013203085.1 bacterium
AGAAATCTGGTAGCGTGTCGGAATCGGAGTCCACAAACTCATCCCCGCCCATGTCCCTGTCTTTCCGCGAGTGCGTTTCGCTGTTTCGGAATCAAGAGGCTCTTGAGCAGTTCGCGGGCCACAGGTGGGATCGAGGCGTCATCGCCTCCGGCGCTGGGAGAGGGGCGTTCGAAGTGTACGCCTCCAGGAAATACTCATGCGAGAATCACGCAAGAACGCCGGGAGATATCCATTACTCCCTCAAAACGGAATCTCGTCTCCCGAATCGCTGCTGTCCCCTGGACTACTACGATCGAAAAGCACAACGACCATTTCGGCCTGGAGAACGGCAGGATTGAATGGGAAGTCCTCGTATTGCCTGAGAAAGAGCGTTGCCCCGCAGCCGGGAACATCACATACGGGCTTTCCCCTTGGACACCTGTTGAAGCAGCACAGGCGTCCGAGATAACGGTCGGTCCCAGGCTCCATGATAAACACGTCAACCTGGTGATGTGCTACGCCAATGTCCTTTTCTCGGAGAAGGTCGTTTAACGCGCGAGTTCTGGCTCGCCGGAGAGTGTCCAAACAGCCGAGGTCGGACAACCATACGGCGATGTCCACGTCCCGACACTCGTGCCAGATGGCAATGCCCGCCCTGCGGAATTTCCTGAATCTCGGCACCTCTTTCTTCAAGGGCAGGGCGACGGACCCAAACAGCACGACCTTCTCAACTTCAGGCACAAAGGCGAAAGCTGCCGCGACGTACTCGGCGGCAATCCGAAACCGCTGATGTTCCCTGAGCATCAGCCGATTTTCCTCGGCGATCTCCTCCTCGGTCGGTGGCTCATCGTCGTCCCAGAGAGGTTCCTCCAACTCAAGAAACTCCGCATCAGAGGTGTCCAGAGCCTCCAAATCGCTATCGGTAGGGGTGGCTTCTTCGTGTTCAGGCGGGAGGAAATCGCCCTGCACAATCGAGGATTCAGCGGGTTGCCCGCTCTCGACCTTCGCTTCCCCGTTTTCAGGAAGCTTCTCCTTTTTCTCCTCGCGTCGCTTCTTTCTCATCTCCGCCTTCTCCTTTCGCTTCCGGTACATATCGCGCAGCCAGTATTTAACCGGCGCCTTCCACGGCTCGCTTTTGCTGGGGATATTCTTGATGAGGCTTCGCGGGTTCAGCCCCATCTCCTTAGCCATCCCGACATCTTCCTTTGAAAGACGGCAGCGGCCAAAAGCTCGGTCAGCCAAGTCCACTCAACATCCTTGTATTATCACCAATTCCCCATGTTTCCTGCAAACAGATTCTGGTTGCTGAAAGTGCGAGCCAGAGTTCGACTGGATGCCCGTGTCAGAAACTTCCCCACCAGCAACCCAGGCATTACGAAGATACGTGATTCTTCTGTGATTGCGCGGTAGGATTGGAGTTGGTTTTGCCTCTGTCCGGGTTCTGCGTCCGCAAGGGCATAAAACGATGGCAGTCTTGTAGCTGTTCTCTACGAAATCTTGAAAGTCACGTTGAAAGGATGGTGCGATGAGCCTGAATGAATTACTTATTGCCGTGGCGACTTGTGCGCTGAGTTTTGTATCAGCGGCTCTCGCCGGTGAACCTCCTATGATTGAGATTTGGCCCGTTGACCCGTTAGTGAAAGTCTTTCGAGACGCTGTCCCCACGGCGGACCGGGAAGCCATTGCCGAGGTCGCTCGCGGCGAGCATGCGACCTTTCAGATTGTCGTCCGCTCGAAAGCCGCGATTGAGGGACTGCTCGCCGAAGTAAGCCCCCTGGCACTGGAAGGCAAGAAGTCGGCGACACTTCAGCCCCGTCCGGCACGCTTCGTTGGCTATGTGCCAGTGGACCGCCCGATCCAGACGCCCCCCAAAGACCAACTTCGAAAACCGCCTGCGGACTTCCCGGACCCCCTTCTCGAGGAGAGAACGATTGATGTCAAGCGGGGCGAGGCACAACCGATCTGGGTTACTGTGCCGATCCCGGAGACGGCGATTCCGGGCACGTACCGCGGCGCCCTGCGGGTCTCAGGAAAAGTGGGTGGCCGTGATGTCTCGGCGAGCCATCCGCTGGCAGTCCGCGTATTTGGCGCGACGGTCGGGCGTTCCCGGCTTTGGGTCACCAATTGGTTCGCCATGCACTCGCTTCACATGGCGATCCATCCCAGACCCGATACGCCCGAGTACTGGGCGCTCCTTCGGCGTTACGCTCGCAACATGGCAGACCACCGCCAGAACGTCGCCTTGATCTCGCCCCTATCCCTCGCCGACTTTCGCGTTGGGGAAGACAATAAACTCGATATCAACTTCTCTCGCTTCGACCGGTGGGTGACGATTTTCATCGAGGAGGGCGTAATCGGTCGTATCGAAGGCGGCCACCTCGGCGGCCGCTCGAAGGGCTGGAACTCACCGTTTGTGGTACGGATCCGCAGGGTCAAGGATGGCAAGGTCGAGAGTGCCTCCGTGGACCCGTCAAGCGCCGAAGCCGAGGGCTTCTATGCCGAGTTTCTCCCTTCACTGGTCAAACACCTCCGCCAACGCGGGTGGCTCCTTCGCTACGTGCAGCATTTGGCGGATGAGCCAACTTCCAATAATGCTGCCAGCTATCGCGCCATAGCGAAATTGGTCCGCAAATATGCCCCCGAAATCCCGATTGTTGAGGCATGCCACACGAAAGACCTCGCGGGCGCTATCAATATCTGGGTGCCCCAGTTGAACTACCTCCATCGGGACTACGAGCATTACCGCCAGCGACAGGCTGCGGGCGAGGAGGTTTGGTTTTACACCTGCGTTTTCCCTCAGGGCGAGTACGCCAACCGCTTCATCGAACAGCCTCTCTTCAAGA
>JABMQX010000160.1 GCA_013203085.1 bacterium
ATGGGTCGTAAACAGGCCGCCCGTGAGCTCAAGGCCAGCGGCACGCCGGTCTATATCGTCAGTGAGGGGATGTCGGTTCCGGCCTTCGAGGCTGCGCTCCAGTGAGTTTGCGTCAGTAGGACCGCACTTTGGAGTTTTTGATCTTTCCTGGACTGCACACAAGCTACGTGGAAAAACTGCAGATCGCGTGAGAGCAAAAGACCGGCCAAGCTATTGTCCCGGGTACGGGGAATGGCCTCCGAATTCTCTTGTTGTCGCTGCGAAGGCAGCCTAAGATTGCTTTGAATAAGGAGTTCCCCCGGCGCGTTCAGTGCGATGGAATCGGTCTCATTCTAAGGATTCACGCTTTCAGTCTGCGATGGCGTAAAATGTAATGGCAAGGGAAACCAGATTTTATTTTCTCTTTGCTCGGTCAAGGGAGGATTGAGGTAATGCGACTTCAATTTCCGATTTTCATGCTCGCGCTTTCTCTACTCGATACTGCTGGCGCTGATTCCACCAGGATCCACGTCGAGGAACCGAGCGGTGTTGCACGGAGGGGCTGGCCAGTCACCTCCGGCGTTCCGTTCGCCAGGGGATCGCTCAAAGGCGCTCGGGCCGTTGCTCTTTTTACCTCTGACGGGAAAGAAGTCCCGCTACAGACGGAAGTCCTTGCCCGATGGCCCGACGGCTCCGTGCGGTGGCTTTTGCTCGACTTTCAGGTGGACCTGGCGGCAGGAGAAGGGAAAGAGCTGCTACTCATCTACGGGAAAGGAATAAAACGCAGGCTTGTCAGAGACCCCGTGCGGGTTCATGGGCGAGATGATCAGACGACAATCAACACCGGACCGCTCCGGCTCGAGCTGCGGTCGCGTGGTTTCGACCTGCTCAATTCCGTCTGGGTGGACGTGAACGGCGACGGCAGGGTTACGAGCGATGAGCGCGTCACCGGTCCTGAACGTTCGGGGATCATCGTCGTTGACTCGGCATCGAGGGAATATCTCGCGGCGGCCGCCCCTGCGGAGATCACTGTCGAACAGGCCGGGCCGCTTCGTGCCTGCGTCCGGGTGGCAGGGCGTCATGCCTCCGGCGACGGACACATATTTCGTTATGTTGTTCGCATTCATGCTTTCCGCGGGCAGCCTTTTGTCCGATTCTTCTACACGTTCGTCAACGACCATCAGGATTCCCTGATGGCGAAGATCAAGGCACTTGACCTGGTATTCCGGTTGGCGCCGGAGGCGGGCTCAGCGAGATATGTCCTGCTGGACAGGAAACCGACGGAGGGAGGACTGTTCCAACTGGACGAAAGCCACTATGAATTTGGCGGAAAGCTCGCCGGCAAACGCGCCGCAGGCTGGGCAGCGGTCGGAGGCAAGAAGGCAGGACTGGCGTTGGGTCTCCGCGAGTTCTGGCAGAACTGGCCCAAGGGAATTACTGTTGCGCCCGGGGTTCTTACGATGGGCATCTGTCCCAAATTCCGAAAAGACCTGTACTACGGCAAACCGCTGGAAGAAGAGAACAAGCTGTACTACCATCTCCGCGACGGCTTTCATACGTTTAAGATTGGTGTCGCCCGAACCCATGAATTATGGGCGACGTTCTTCCCTGGTTCGCCAGATGTGCAACGACTCTCCCGGTTCTTCCAGGCCGCCGAAGACCCCCTGTTGGCTATGTGTCAACCGGCCTATGTGAGTGCAACAAAGGCCGCAGGCGAGTTCCCGCCGGCCGACGCAAACCGGTATTGCAACTACGACGCCTGGGTGAGCCGCGCCCTGAAAGCCCACTTGAAGCGCCGGGAGGAAGTCCGTGAATACGGGATGCTCAACTATGGCGACTGGTACGGCGAGCGTCGAGTAAACTGGGGTAACCTTGAATACGATTTGGCGCACGGGCTGTTCTTGCAGTATCTACGCACGGGAGACCGTCGGTTCTTCCTCCGGGGTGAGCAGGCCGCCCGCCACCACATTGACGTTGACGTAGTGCACGCCACCAACCGGCACCTGAAGAATCCCTGGGGACCGCCGCCTCAAGTCGGCGAGATATGGCTTCATTGCCTCAACCACACAGGCGGCTATTACTACGACGCGCCGCTGCGGGTCAGCCGCACTTACCAGATGGGCCACAGCACCAACTTTGGCCACGTTTGGGTCACCGGCGATCTGGATTACTACTACATTACCGGTGACCGCCGTTCCCTGAACGTTTCCATCCAGATGGCCGACGCCATGGTCCGGCATATGCCTACAAGCTACGGCACCCACATTCGCGCTCTCGGTTGGCCGATGATCCTCGTCCTCGCGGCCTACGAGGCCACTGGCGACAAGAAGTATCTGGAGGCCGCCACGAAGAATTGGCAGGTATTGAAGAAGAACATCGACTGGGAAAAGGGCTGGGTCGTTCGCCTGGCGAGTGATCACTGTCTTCACCGTCCTGGGAGCACCAGAGAGGAGCGCAACACGACCTATCGCGACCAGCGCTGCCGTGGCAACGTTCCTTTCATGGAGGGGCTCACCCTCTGTGCCCTGGCCCGCTATCATCGCATCACGGGTGATCCCGAGGTACTCAAAGCCACCACCGTTGGCATTGACCAGATGATCCGCGAGTGCTGGCAGGAAGACGTCAAGACATTCCGCTACACCGCCTGCCCGCTCTCTTCAAAGAAGCCGTATGGTCTGTTCATGCTGTCTGTCGAAGCAATGGCATATGAGGCGGCGTTGACGGGCAATCGAGAGCATCTTCGTATCCTGCGGCAAGGTTTTCGCGCAGCGATTCCTAAGGACGATGGCTACCATGTCGGCAAGAGCCTGGGGCAGATGACATTCTTTGCTCCTCACTCGCTGGCCGCGTTGGAGGATTAGATTGGCAGATTCCATTCGCCTTTGGGTATCGTGATTTTTCTGTCGGGAAGTGCGATCGGTCGCTGCTAACGGATGATTCGCCGGAGATGATTTTCGTGACGGAGTTCGCCGGAATCAGGGTCGAGTCTTCGAGATTGGTTCTATGGGACTGTCTCGCCGAATAACTGCGAAAGTGTGCGATACCGAATTTGACCAACCTTTTGCTTTTCTTGACGGCAGCGGAGTGTGTGCGTGTTCGGCGATGAGATGAGTGAGGTTTGGGAAAACCACCGAGAAGCTCTCGGGTCAACAATCTCGGAAGGCAGAGGAGTGATAGGACGAAAACAATGCTTGACTTGGAAAAGGGAAGGTGTTAGAATGCGACAATAAATGGAAAATTTGGCAAAACTCGGCCACAGAGCTGACCAAAGAAGCCTTCCTGTCAGTTACGGAAGAGTCCTTCCCGTCTCATCTTTCTGGCCTCGAGAATCTCAGTCTATTGCGAATCATTAATTGCTGGGTCACTTTCTTCCCCTTAACACTGGCGGTTTGAGAGACACCTGTCGAGCGAGGGAGACAGCACCCAAAGGCTTATATCCAGATCAACACTATTGCTCCCGTCCCTCAGAGATCAATTGCATGAGACCTCAGGGAGGCCGCGAGCCGTTTCTGGCGGAGGGCCAGATAACAACGATGTCTATTCAGAGATCCATGCCGGACATATGACCGTGCGGTCCGAGGATAGACGAAACATGCTCTTTCAAGAAAAGGAGAGAAGGAATGAAAATGTATGTGGGAAACTTGTCCTACGAAACATCTGAAGAGGACCTGCGGAAATCTTTTGAGGAATTCGGCACGGTCGACTCCGTAACTGTCGTAACCGATAGGTACACGGGCAAATCCAAGGGCTTTGCATTTGTCGAGATGGGCTCGAGAGAAGAAGCTCAGGCCGCAATGAGCGGGCTCAACGGCAAACAGCTCGGTGACCGCACCCTTAAGGTTGACGAGGCCCGGCCGAGGCCAGAGCGTCGCAGCGGTGGCGGCGGTGGCGGCGGTGGCGGACGAGGTGGCTACGGAGGCGGAGGCGGCCGACGAGATAGCTGGTAAAACCCGGCCGCTATGAGTCTGTCCGAGTAATGTAATCCCTCAGTTTTGGGGGGAGATGAACTCAACGCGGAGAGATGTCAGACAGGATTAACAGGATTTTCAGGATTATCGGGTCCATCCTGTTATCCTGTCGA
>JABMQX010000161.1 GCA_013203085.1 bacterium
CTTCGGACAGGTCAACGAAGTGCGGGCAGGCGGTTATGTTGCCGACACCTCCCCATTCCCAGCCCCGGATGCACGAGTAAGTTGGCAAGGAACATCGCGAGAGGTCTGGCTCCTCTGGAGCAAGGTTCCCCCAGATAACGCAGTTGGTGATAATCCCATAGCAGTCCCGCAGGCCGCCGCCCTCCGCGGCGGAGTTGCCGGTGATCGTATTGTTGCGGATGGTCCCGTCGCAGCCACACAGGCCGCCGCCGGACCACGCAACAGAGTTGCCAACCACTATGTTGTTCTCGATGACGCCCTGGCACTCGTTGAGTCCCCCACCCTGGCTTTCAGCACAGTTTTTGGCGATCGTGTTGTTCCGAATCGTACCGTCGCAATACTGAATGCCACCGCCAGACCAGCGCGCGGAGTTATTTGTGATTGTATTGTTCTGGATTGCCCCGTCGCAAAAGGCGAGCCCGCCGCCATTTTGGTCAGCCCGGTTCCCGGAGATGATGTTGTTTTCGATTGTCGCAAGTGTCCGATTACTCCAGTCGCCACCGAGAATTCCACCGCCATACGTGGCACTGCCATTCCGAATGGTGAGCCCGGAAAGGACAGTTTCTTCGTCCTCGGTTCCGTCGAACGTCACAACAGACCCAACGTCGTTACCGTCAATGATGGTGTTCCGGACAACATTGCCGTCAAGCGGGTTGGTGCTGCGGAGAACGATGCTCTTTCCGTTGAACCGGATGTTCTCGACATAAATCCCTTCGGCCACGATGACGGTATCATAATCCGAGGCCGCGTCTATTCCCTCCTGGATGTTCTTGAACGCGGTCTCCCAGGATTGCCCATTGCCGGACCCAACCACCGAGTCATTCACGTACCATGTTTCACCCGAGCCCCCGCGTGAAACGCAGACTATCAACGCGATGCCTACCACACCGAGAATCTTGCCCATTTCTGTCTCCTTTCCTCTTCAAGAATTTGTCTTTCGTATCACGGATCGCCTTGAAAGCTCCTCCCCAGGTTTCCTCTTACACGATTCTGGGATACAGCATCTGCGTGCAATCCTTGCAGGCGAGAAGCTTCCGGATACAGACAGGTACGTTAAGCTACTAAGACAGAATAGGCTGCTGTGATAAGCACCCATTTCACTTCCTTCGGTGGCTTGGTTGCCCAGCAATATCCTGTTTCTCTCCAACAACACAGGCGCCAGCCAACTCTCTACTGTGAATAATGCCCTGCGCAGAGAACGGTTGTCAATCGTTTTCCTTGTCCGACCGCTAACAGCTCACCGGAACAGTCTGACAGCGCTTCCGTGGCGAAAAACTGAACGCAGCCCATCGAAACTAAACCATACCGATCCACCCATTGCATCCTGATAGGCTACGCCAATACAAATATTATGGCAGTATCTGCGAGAACGAATGGTCCTGTGTTCTCAAAAGGGTCTCGCTGTATTTGAGTGGCGGAGTTTGCCCCGGACCCAGCCCGTGCGGGAACCTCGACCCCGACTCCTCTCATGCCCCGGCGACATCTCCATGCGCCAGCGTCGAGAACTCAGCGAGGCCCCCGCCCCAACCTCGATTTGTCCCTTCCCCTCCCACAACTGAGGGAAAACCAGCCCTTGCACAATTGTAACCGATAGGCTATGATCGTCCAACGCGTGTTTGTAGGGGGCTTTCAGAGGGAGTTCGAGGGTAGGCATGAAAGGTAAGTTCTTTTCATTGAAGAGGTGGCTGAAATGGCTTGTTTGTGGTTAATCCGATCCCGATCTCGAAAGCTGAAAAACGACTGCTCATCAATCCAACCTTTCCGAATGCGTTCTGGAACAGGGAAATCCAGCGGAGGATCAGACCTTCGTGGATTCCGTCGCGCGGGCGCTGCCCGTCTGCTACCATACCTCGCCGGTTTCGTGATGGTCTTGGGTCTGACATTCGACCAGCAGCCTGCTTTTGGACTGAGCCCATTATACGAATATACGGTTATCGCCCGCGAAGGTATGCACACCGTTGAGGGCGAGTACATTGCCGGCATTAAACCGGAAGTGTCCGTCAACGAGCACGGATGGGTGGCCTTCATTGCGACGATGGACCCCGGATCGAACCTCTTTGCCGGGCAGGCCCCCTATGATCCGGTCAATATCAGCATGTCAGGGGACGCTCGGCAGTTTATGTTTCCCCAGATCAACAACCACGGTGTCATCGTCGCCCGCGAACTGCTTTCCGGCAACAGCGCCGTGCGCACCTGGCGAGTTAATAATCCCGGGGATTTTACCCTGCTCGCGTCCACGACCGTTTCGGCTTTCAGCCAGCTCACGCTTCCCACCATCGGCAACATGCCTTTCCCGAACAGCCAGCCCATAGTCGGGTTTCTTGGCAGGGAAGGAGATCTGCCCTTTGCATACTACGCAAAC
>JABMQX010000162.1 GCA_013203085.1 bacterium
GCCATGATGAGCTTCGGATAGGCGTATTTGCTGTTCCATTCGCGGATGATGTCGCAGGGTTTCATGTTGGGAGGTGAGTTGTCCGTTACGATACCGGACATCTTGAATCCGAGGATATTGTAGGGATAGCTCCTCTTCTCGAGTTGAGCGAGGTAGGGCGGGAGTTTCTCCTCGACAAGCTTGAGCCTATCGTGCAATCCGACGGTCAGATTCCCGAACATGTAGTGCTCGGCGTTCCAGACGAGGACCTTGCTCCCATCTGGCGCTTCCCAGTAAAAGGCGTTGGGCCTTTCCAAAACCGGAATGCTTCTCGTGTGGTTCACCCCCATGCTCAGGTACTTCACTCCACACCGCGCCAGAATGGAAGGAATCGCCCAGCTCAGCCCGTTGATGTCATCGTTCATCGCGGTGACGATTTTGAAGCCGTACTTATCGGCGACATGCTCGGCGTAGTAAACTTTTCGCACAAGCTCCTCAGCACATTCGAGGTCCGTCCCGTTGAGATAGAGAGCAGCGACCTCAATCCTCCCTTCCTTGATCCGTTTGACGAATTCCTCAATCTGCTCGGGCGTCGCGGTTTCGAGAAACATCTGCACCGTGAGCGAAGTCTCGCAGACCCATTTGAACTTCGTTCCCTCCGGATAATCATCCGTCTTGGTGCAAAGTTCGAGAACCTGGCGGATGTAATCTCCGTGCCGCTTGAAGATTTCGGTCTGGAGGTGCGTATAGCCGATATCGGTGTGGGTGTGTTGGACAACGTATATCTCCCACTTCCTCGTCGGAGTGATGGTTATTTGAGACCGACTGACGCCCCTATCGGTTTTCAGCCTCAGAGTCGCGGGCGTCGGCTTCTCCACGTTTGGCAACTGAAGCTGATGGGTGCTCCGACCGAAAGGAATCGTTCCCAGCTCCGCCGCGAATGACTTGCCCCCAAACATGACTTCTGCCTTCGCCTTCGTTTCCTCGCCCGTGTTGAGAATCCGCAGTGTTGCTTTCTGCATCAGCTCGCCATTCTCGTCCCTGACCAGGAATCGGCCGGATTCGATGTCGCATTTGATCTCGCCTTCTTTCACCTTCGCTCCCACCCGTAGGTGGAATCCCCAACCGACGGTGCCCTGATCCACCTTCACCAGGCAGCGATTCAATCCTTTTTTCAGGCGGACGATGACTTCGTCTTCCCCCGGGACAAGCCCTCGGTGCTCGTGATTGTCGTGAACCAACTTGTCGTTGATCCACAACCTCACTCCATCGTCGCTCCCCAACTCGATGGTGGCTATCCCGCCGTCGTCGGGACTCGGAATGAAGCAGAAGGCGTAGCCGACAACCTCGTTTTTCCCGGAAAGGGCGTTGACGAAATCTACGGTTCCATCGGGTGACGGCTTCCATTTTTTCCACCTGACCTGTCCGGTTTCGGCAATTGCGCTCTCGTGAGCCGTACCCTCTTTCGGCACAATCGCCGCCTCCCCGCCAGCGGAGGTCAAGAAGTCTTTCGTGAAACCCTCGCACCTCGGATTCGGAAATGGCCCACACACTAACCACCTCGTCGGGATGCTTCTGGCGTCAAGTGCCGACAAACCGGCTTCCTCAGACAGTACATTCCGGCAAAGACCGGACAAAACCAATAGCAGCGAGAACCACACCGCTATCAAAGGACCGTTTGACTTTTCCATTATTGCTGCTCCTGTTGCTGTGACTTTTCAGACCTCTGCGTTGGTAGACAAGGTCTTCCCGAGGGAAAATCCATCATCTTCACCTGAGTTTAGCGGATCAATCTCGTTCTGTACAGTGGCATTGCCGACCTTCGATGATAGCGGGGCGAACCGGGCAGAGAAAATGGAGTGGAGGATAACCCAGAGAGCGAGGAGATGGATGCCTCATCGGGCGCGGTTATGTTCGGGTGCCAGAGTCCGGATGAATCCTTTGGTCGAGAAGCCGGGCTGAAGCGGCTCTCACGAGAAGAATCCCGCATGCGATACCACCGACTGAAGCCGGTGGCTAAAGCTGGGGCCGGCTAAAGCCCGGCAAACACGCAACCCTCCTCCCCTCAATTGTGCGATAAGGTGCGAAAGTCGACATACGTACGGCATGAATGCCGCCGGGGGGAAGGGCGAAACAAGGCGTCAGGCCATGCCACCGAAACGCAGC
>JABMQX010000163.1 GCA_013203085.1 bacterium
ACCTCCTTCAGCTCAAGAAGCGCCTGCCGCACTTGTTCTCGGTTCTCCTTCCGGCAAAAAAGCAAGAGGAACCCGCCGCCGCCGGCTCCAAGGAGCTTTCCGCCGAGGGCCCCGGCGCGGCGGGCCCGGATTCCGGCCCAGCAGTGTTTCGGCGACTCCACTGCCCGCTTGCTCATCATAGCGTCTCGCAACAAGGTCCATCAACCGGCTTCCGGCGTCTCTTACTGCATTGCCGCTTGACAACGTTGGTCCGGGTGCGTAGGATAGCTCGCGCACCGAAAAAGCTTCTCACTTCTGAATAAAGGAGAGAATTGTCATGAACAGAATAAGCCGCAGACAGTTCATCAAGACTACCGCAGCCGCGACAGGAGCGTTCCTTAGTAGTGCGAAGCTCGTTCACACCGGCGACGATGCGCCGAGGGGCGGTTCTTCGGCAGACCTCGTCCCTTTGGGAAAAACAGGGGTCAGAGTTTCACGCCTCGCTATTGGGACAGGGACGGTGGGATTCAATAAGCACTCCCACCAGACCAGGCTCGGGCAGAAGAAGTTCACTGAGCTGATGCGGTACGCCTACGATCACGGGGTACGCTTCTTTGATCTCGCCGACCAGTACGGCTCTCATCCCTTTTTTGTCCGGGCAATGAAGGACGGTATCCCCCGCGAAAAGATCGTCATCAACACGAAAATATGGGTCGGTCTGAGCAAGGAGGAAGGGGTCAAAGGCGCCCTCGACCGCTTCCGCAAGGAACTGGGAACGGACTATCTCGACATGGTCCACCTGCACTGCATGATGGACAGCGACTGGCCGCGGCGGCTCGAGAAGTGGATGGATGATCTCGAAGACGCCAAGCAAAAGAAAATCATACGCGCCCATGGGGTCTCTTGTCACTCCCTCGGCGCCCTCAAAGCTGCGGCAGAATCAGCGTGGGTGGATTACATTCAGCCAAGAATCAATCACGTTGGCAACCGAATGGACGCCCAGCCGGATGTTGTCGTTCCGGTCCTGAAAAAAGCCCACGCCTCCGGCAAGGGCATCGGTGGAATGAAAATCTTGGGCGAAGGAGACATCAGTGACCGACGAGAGGAATCCATGAAATTCGTCCTGGGACTGGGTTGTGTGGACACGCTCATCATTGGTTTCGAGCGCAAAGATGAAATTGACGACATCCGGGAGAAGATGGCGTCCATTCTGCAGCAACTATCGGATTGATAAGGGGGGCAAAATGGCTGAGTTCATCGTCGAGTATCGGAGCCTCTTACTCAGCCTCCCCTTTCATACTCCATCTCACCTCATCACGAAGAGAATTCCGGCTCCAATACGTCTCCTCACATTCTGCGTGTACAATGGCGAACTCGATCTACAACGGAGACATTGCCCTTTATATCGAAATCCCTTGAGTCCGAGAGAAGTATTTGGTAAAGAATAAGAAGAATAGTTGTGAATGGTTGTTGAGATTACCGGCGGCGTGTTGTCGGGAAAAGGGCATCGCGGTTTTTGAATCATGCCCAGGCCAAGGCGAAAGAAAACGGATCTCGACTTTGAAATATCGTTCTACGAGGGTATTCTGAAGAAAGACCCGAACCTCGTTGACGTCCTAATCCCTCTGGGAAATGATTATACGAAGAAAGGTTATAACGAGAAAGGGCTTCAGGTTGATTTGAGGCTTTCTCACCTCAGACCGAAAGACCCGGTGGTCTTCTATAACCTTGCTTGTAGCTACTCAATTCTCGGAGAGATAGCGCGGGCCCTCGAAAGCCTCGAGAAAGCTCTCAATTTGGGATACGAGGATTTGAGGTTCCTGAGGAGGGACCCCGACATGGAGAACGCCAGGAGCGATCCCGGCTTCGAAAAACTGTTACAGAAATACCACAGAGGGAAAAAGCGATCCGCCTGACAGTGAGCAACATGCTCAGCAGACGGACTCGAAAAGGAAAACACTATGCTGGCCATTCTCCCGGAGGAAGGGATGGCCAGGCGAAACAACGGCGTACAGCAAGAACCGCTTCACGAATTCCGTTGACGAATGGAGGCTCCAAAAATGACATTCTTCAGCCGAGTCCTCGCCACAATATTATTAGTCGGCGCGATGATTGGCACCCTTGCGGGGTGCGGACAGCCCCGTCCCGAAACACCCCGAAAGCCCAAAGCCCTGGAAGACATAGCATCAACCGTCCCCAAGATCACCGGCCTCCCCCTGAAACAAGCTCAGGTAGTCCTGTCGTTCGTGGCACTGAAAGTCGGGGAGGTTACCCTTGAAGAAACGAAAGACGCTTCTCTTCACGGGCAGGTTTTTGGACAAAACCCGCCACCGGGAACAAAGGTGCAAGGGGGAACAGCGGTTGATGTCGAAGTCTATCGGTTCGTGCCCTCTGAGGAATAGGCTTCCCTCGCAGAGGCAAAGGAGCCTTTGAAGGGAAGAGATGCTGCATCGCCCGTGAAAGTTACGCGAATCCGTGGAAGAAAG
>JABMQX010000164.1 GCA_013203085.1 bacterium
AGCGACTTCTTCGATTGTCGAACCTCGCCCGAGAACGTTCTCAGAAAGAATTCCTTCTCTCGATGCGAGAGGAATCGAATCTCCCATATCGGTCGGCATATATCCGGGGAGAATCGCATTGACTGCTATATTGTGGCGTGCGTACTCTCTTGCCGTCGCCAGCGTCAAGCCGAGCAAGCCCGCCTTTGAGGCGCAGTATGCGGCCGCTCCTGCCGCCCCACGCACGCCGGAAAGGGAGCTAATGTTCACTACGTGCCCCTTTCTCTGTCGGACCATGAACGGAATGACCGCTCTCGTGCAGTTGAAAGCCCCGGTCAAGTTCGTCGAAATGACCTTGTCCCATACGTTCTCATCCGTCTGCAAGAGCAGCGATGAGTGGGATACGCCGGCATTATTCACCAGCACCTCGATAGAGCCTGTCCGGCGAGAAACCTCTGCAATGGTCCGTCCAACCGCCTTGCTTTGTGAGACGTCGCACTGGCACGCCCACGCTCTTCCCCCTTCTCTTGAGATCCGCCGAGTAACCTCGCGAGCTTCCGCGTAGTTTTTCCTGCATAGGAGAGCCACTTCCACCCCTTCACGGGCGAACGCCAGGGCGATGGCTTTCCCCAGTCCCCGTGAGGCTCCCGTCACGACAGCGGTCCAATTTCTGAGCCCTTCTCCCACCTCAGTTCACCTCCAAGCCGAGGTCCTCGATCATTTGCAGGTCCTGTTCCGGCGGTCTCCCCGCTGTGGTGAGATAGTTCCCCAGCATCGCGCCATTCGCTCCCGCATGAAACATCCAGCTCTGCATGTCCCGTAGGACAAACTCGCGCCCGCCGCACACTTTGATCGTCTTGTTCGGGAGCATCAGTCGGAACAGAGCGATTATCCGCAGGGCCTCCCGTGGTGGCAGCGGCGGCGAATCTCCCAGCAGCGTACCTTCCACCGGCTGCAGAAAGTTCAGCGGCACGGAATCAGCGCCGATCTCCCGAATCGTCATCGCAAGCTCCACACGGTCCTCCCATCTCTCTCCCAGCCCGAAAATGCCTCCACAACACGTCTCCAAGCCGACATTTTTCGCCGCTTGAATCGTCGCAATCTTGTCCTCGTAACGGATCGTCTTCGAGATACTCCTGTAAAAGCTCGCCGAGCTCTCAAGGTTGTGGTGATACCTCGTTACTCCAACTTCTTTGAGCAACCGTGCCTGCTGCTCGTCAATCTGCCCCAACGAACAACATATTGCGACCTTTCTTTCTCTCGTCGCCTCCCGCACGCACTCGAGCAAAACATCCAGCTCTTTCCCCTTCGGCGCCCTCACGCCGCTGGTCACGATTGATACCCGCTCGACACCGTCACCTCCCTCGCGCTTCATCGCCCCCAAAAGCTCCGATTCACTCATCATCGGATAGACTTTGATTTCGGCCCGAGATCTCGCCGATTGAGCGCAGAAGATGCAATCGCTCGGGCACCTCCCGGATTTCGCGTTGACGATCGAACAAAAAGACACCTTCCGGCCGAAGAAATGTTCTCGCACCTTGTTTGCAGCCCATATGAGCGACAGCAGGTCAACCTCCTCGCGGCACAGCTCCAGTGCCTCCTCCTTGGAGAGCAGATCGCCCTTCATCAACCTCGTGGGAAGATCGTGGATTCGCTCCAAGACGTACCTCCTTTCCAAGCGATAGAACGACCGTGAGATTCTCCCAGCCCCGAGCGTTTGTTGGACTGCCGATGGGATAGGCTAAGGTGGATTACTCTTAAGAACGCCCGGAGTCGAATTGTTAAGCATAATATCAGATTACCTGAACAATTGCACGATGAAAATGGCAAAGATGTGCTCTTTGCAAAGACTGCTATACCGTACCTTCAGTCTCACAGATTCCCAGTGCATTTTCTCCATTCTTCGCGAGATCCTTGTGCAAAACCCGGCCAAATGCCGCTTCAGGCTGGCATCCTCCCGCAGATTGTGCTTTAATAGATGAAGAGGGTCCGCGGGAGTGATGAACCAATGAATATGCCGATTCGTTTCCCTGAAATTAGATTGGCCGAGTTGCGAGCCATTCGGCGGCTTTCATGCTGGCGGATTATCGTAGCGACCTTGCTCGTGCTCGTTCTCCAACCGCTGGGGTTCTGCGAGTTCCTATCTGCCGGTCATCGCTGGAAATCCACAGGCGAGGAGTCTATCTCCATCGTCCGCGTCAAAGACGATCTGATGGTGGAGTGGGTTTGTCCTGCCTTTCAAAAGACCTCTTTGGTGACTCTGGGTGCGGACGGGGAATGGAAAGCGATGGATGAAGCTTCTACTGCGTTCCAGGAGACCCAGTACTACAGCCTCCGTCGGGACTCGCGGAGAGGTTTCTTCAGGACGAGTTCGGAGGAGCTTCAGCAGTTTCCGAGGATGCGGATGATGATGCCGAGGCGGTTCATCTCCGGCTTGCCGACGCCGGTGCGCGTCGAGGTGCTAAAAGGCAACGGCTCGGTCGATTGGGAAGTTTGGGAGGGAGAGACCTTTCTGAGCAGCTTCAACAGCAACGTTCGTGTCTTTCCGGCAACCTTCAGCCTCCATAATGGCGTTGCCAGCGGCCTTGTTTCAATTGAGGGAATCGGTGAAGCGACAGTCATTGCCGAGTTCAGTGGAGAGTGGGCGGACAGGTCCGTAGCGAGTCTTGACCCTGCGGGCGAGATGACGGTCGCCGGGGAACTTTCCGATCCGGTCACGATATGGAAGCCCGGAGATGGCGTAATTCACGTGACGGATGATGTCACTATACCTGCCGAACACCTCCTCGAGGTCTATCCAGACACGATAGTCCTCCTCGACCCCAAGAAATCCATCATCGTCCACGGCACGATTGTATCCCTCGGGACAGTCGAGCATCCAGTGCTTTTTGCTGCCGCGGACCCGGAGAACCCCTGGGGCGAGATCTCCCACGCGGACACCTCGACGAAGTCCACCTACAAGGGCACGTTCTTTATCGGAGGGGGCGATTCGCCGGCAGCGGGGCACACGGGGAGGGGCCCTGTCATCCGCGTCAATCACGCCGAGATAGAATTCGACTACTGCAATATCATGGACAACTACGGAAAAGGTCTTTACGGCAGCCACGGGAACCTCACCTTCACCCACTGCCTCTTCTCTCGCTCCGCCATGGGAATGGAGGTTGTAAATACCGACATCGGGGTGGATAAGTGCTTCTTCCTTGAGATGCCTATGGGTGGGGATGTTGGCGATAACGACCCCATTTACCTTCACGGTGGGGGCGACATGTCCGTTACGAACAGCGTCTTCGCCATCGGTGGCGACGATGGTATAGACACCCTCAGCTCCCAGCCCTTGATAGAA
>JABMQX010000165.1 GCA_013203085.1 bacterium
ACCTTGACAATGTCGCGCCCTCTCCCGCGTCCACACCACAGGGAAGCAAGGGGCCGGTCCTAACGACAACTCGCCCTAAGACTATCTCTCACCTCGGTTGGACATTATCCACGAAAGAACAGAGCCCGTCAACCTCGATGCCCGGTTTGCAGCCCCGGGGAACAAACGGGCTAAGGGCGGGCCAGGCAATCCATTGGAGAGGGTGAGCGGGCGGGGCGAAAAGAATTCTCTGTTCCCCAGACCCGCGTTGACAGGGTGGTGGAGCTTAAAAGCGTTTTTGCCACTTCTGGGAGAGTGCGCACGTATAGTTGACAAAGTGCGTGAAAGGAAATTCAACCTTCCCTATCTTGTATATCTCGCTCCCTGACTGGTCGATCCGTATCCCGTATGGGTGCATCCGACGGTTTCAAATGCGCTGTCTCGCCGCCGAGGGGTGACGGCCTTGCCGCCCTGGGGCACACTGGCTTCTGCCTAAGATCACGGCCTCGGCTAGTCAGAATTTCATGCGGTTTCTGCCAGAGCGCTATTGATACGTTGGATAGCCTCGTCGATTTCTGCGGTGCTCTTCAACCCGATCACTATCGCGTCCAGTAAGCCGCACTGCATGGCAAAGCGTATGGACTTCTCCCGGTCATCGGGATCTGTGAACTCCCCCTCTCCCATGATTTTCATGCCAATGGTGCCGTGCCGGTTCTTGTGCATGATCTTGATCTGATCCACTACCGCAGACACGTGGGACGCGTCGCTCTTAGCGTTCCACCGGTTGATAGGAGTATCCATGTGCGAACCCTGCGGATTGATCCGAACGAGATTGACGTCAACCCAATCGAGTTGAGCGGATCGGGCCAGAGCTGGAAGGCTGTGGCATGAGACACCGTGAGCGCGTATGATTTTCTTCTCCTTGGCTTCCTCGAAGACATCCAGCACCCTCTTGCGATCCTTGTCCCAGGTTTTCCTAACAGCACAGTGAACCAACAAGCTGTCAATGTAATCAACGTCCAACTCTCTGCGGTAACGGTCAAGCACCTCGAGAGGATTCTGAGGAACCCCACCCATTTTGGACTGGATGAAGAGCTTCTCTCTGGGCAGGCCCTTGATGGCCTCGCGAACCCATTCATGGGTCTTGTAGGGGTCGGCTGTGTCTATATAAGTGATTCCATGGTCATAAGCATACCGTATCAGGCGGTTGAACCCTTCGTGTCCCAGGCTTCGCTGGACGCTGCCGCCATAGGTGCCAGTGCCGATTCCGAGGCGACTGAGTTTCAAACCAGTCTTGCCCAGAGTAACCTGGTCTGTCGCCGTTCGCTTGGGCTTCTTCGCCTGAGCTTCAAGAGCAAGAGGAGACATGAAGAGACCGCCAGCGAGAGCGGCCGTTCTTTCGATGAACTGACGTCGTGAGATTCTCTTTCGATGCATGGTTAGACTCCCTTGTTGGAATTTGAGCAATCATGCTCCTGCGATGCGATTTCGTCACACGGCACCAAGTCGTTTCAGCGTAGCAGCCTATCACGAAACCCGGATTTGCGGGGGAAGAAAACTCTTTTTTTCCGAATCCATGACCGTGACGGCTTTTGATGAGAGTTTGCCGCAGAAAGCCCTGGCAAAGTCTGCAAACCTTCGAACGGGATAGCTTGCCACGACTATTCCAAGGCGGCAACCGGTTTTGCCCTGGCCGAACTCGCACGCGTAAGCCTTTGTGAGATCATCTGGGCTCGACAAGGCAATGTATCTGTACTCACGTCCCGGCTCGATCTTGGCAATCTTCATGTTTTTTCTGCGCAGGGCGCGGCATTGCTGATGGTGCGTAAAAAGGGTGATTATTGCCGCTGGGTTGAACTTCGGCTTGACCAAAACCGACCAACTGCGTATCATTGGAGCCAATCCATGGTGTGTTGGCAACGTCCAGGGGCCAACCACAAAGGCACAAAGACTCCAACGGCGACCCGCCTTCCCGTGCGTCGTGCCTTTGTGTCTTCGTGGTGAGATGGAGTGCCGCGAAGCGGTCGGCAGAATGCCGTAGACGCAACTTGTTCGTCTTAGGAGAAAACACCAGAACGTACGAGGAGGCTTCTCATGAGTGAAACCACGAAAAGAACCATGTCACGTCGCGACTTTCTGAAGAACAGCGGCCGGATGGCTGCGGCCTCGGCTCTGGCGAGTGTGGCCATTCCGCACGTCCACGCGGCGGAGGACAACACCATCCACGTGGCCCTGGTAGGCTGTGGCGGCCGGGGTGGCGGTGCCGCGGTGAACGCCCTGTCGGTGCCCAACGGTCCCATCAAGCTCGTTGCCATGGCCGACGTTTTCGAAGACCGCGTCAGACGCAGCTACGATGGCTTGAAGAAGAGGTTCGCCGACCGGGTGGATGTGCCCGAGGATCGAAAATTCGTTGGCTTCGACGGCTACAAGAAGGCGATGGATTGCCTCCGTCCGGGCGACGTGGCCATCTTCGCGACCCCTCCGGCGTTCCGTTGGGTGCACTTCGCCTACGCCATCGAAAAGGGCCTTAACGTCTTCATGGAGAAGCCGGTGACGGTTGATGGTCCCAGCACCCGGAAGCTTCTCGATCTCGCCGAAAGGTCGGCGAAGAAGAACCTCAAGGTGGGCGTAGGCCTGATGTCCCGTCACAGCCGGGCGCTTGAAGAACTGGCCAAGCGCGTTCACGATGGCGAAATCGGGGACATCATCCTGCAGCGCGGCTACCGGATGCACGGGCCCGCCGCCTTCTTCAAGTCCGACCCCAAACCGGAAGGCATCAGCCACCTCCTCTACCAGATCCGGCGGTTTCACAGCTTCATCTGGGCCAGCGGAGGTTGTTTCAGCGACTTCTACATCCACATCATCGATCATCTCGGCTGGATGAAGAACGCCTGGCCGGTTAAGGCCCAGGCCACCGGAGGTCGCCACTACCGAGGCAACTCGGTAGATCAGAATTTCGACAATTACTCGGTCGAATACACCTTTGCCGACGGCACCAAGCAGTTCTTCTACGGGCGGTGCATCAACGGCTGCCACAACCAGTTTGCCAGCTACCTTCACGGCACCGAAGGCATGGCTATCGGTTCCAAGGAGGGCGATTGTGGGATGCCCTCCAGCACTTACAAGGGCCAGAATCCCGTACGCTCGGACATGATCTGGCAATCCAAAGTGAACCCGGACGAGGCAAACCCCTATCAGAACGAATGGAACGACCTGATAGATGCCATCCGCGGGGACAGGCCCTACAACGAGGCGAAGCGAGGCGCCGAGGCCAGCCTGGTCTGCTCCATGGGTCGCATGGCCGCCCACACCGGCCAGATCGTCACCTGGGACGACATCTTGAACTGTGAGCACGAAATGGCGCCCGACGTGGACAAGCTGACCATGGATTCCCCGGCTCCGGTGCTGCCTGATGCCGATGGCAAGTATCCCGTCCCGAGGCCGGGCATCCTGAGGAACCGGGAATACTGATGCTTCGTTCAATGCCAAAGGCGTTCCCAGAGTGAGTGCCCGGCGGAGTCCTGGAATGCGTCCCAAAGGACCAGGAGGAGCCACTCTCGGCCGGAGGTGACAGTCATGGCTGCTGTGCCACGCCGTAAGTTCTTGCAGGCCGCTGCCATCACGGCCTTGGCCGCGTCGCGCCATTCGCCCGCGCCCGGCTCAGTCGCCGACTTCCGTGCTTGGTGGCCGCAACGCACGCATAGCTGCCAAAGCGCGCGAAAGTCGATTTAGCTCCGCTTGAGCAGCAGAAAGTTAATCTTTCTGCATCATCAGTTCGCTCTTCCACACGATTCAACTCACTCGCCTGCGCCCGCTTCAAGAAGCTTCTTCATCGCCTCGCCCAGGGCATTCCCTATCAGGAAATAGCTCTCTGCGTTACCATACCAGTGATGACCATGCCCTACATTGGGCGATTCGTTTGCAGGCCGGCGGAACTCTTCGGTTTCCACGAATGCGACGGTCCCTTTGAACTCGGCGCGTTGCCCCACAGCAGCCTGAGCCCTTCGAAAGGGCATGTTGTCGCAGTTGCCTGTCTCGCCGATCACCACCGGCAGGTTGGGGACCCTGAACTCCTTGCGCACATCCTCGATCAGGTTTGCCAGGTTCTCCTGATACTCGGTGACAGCCGCTTTGTTGATCATGTCATTCCAGCCTTGGAACCAGACAAAGCCGGCAATCTCGTAGCCGCGGCCGTCGTAGTCGGGGAAGTGCTTCTTGATGTTCGCCAGCGCTTCACGGATCTCTTCAAGCATTTTGGTGTAGTACGGACCAACTTGGCCGCCGGAGCTCGGCGGACGGAAGTCCTGATACAGGCTCTTTCCGCCCCAGGCCGTCTTGATGAGAAGCACCTGATTGTCAAGATGATCCCCTATCACATGGCCGAATTGAAGCTCCGGGCCGAAATGGTGCTTGCCGGGATAGGGCGTATAGCCGATGGTCAAGCCTCCCTTCTTCACTCCTGACCTCGCCGTCTTGTACCACAGCCATACGTCGCCGCGCACCACCCAGTTCCCATCGTCACCTTTGAGGTGCCTGTAAGGGCGGGCCTTGGCAGGGTCTTGCATGACGTGTTCGAGACTGCCCTTTCCACCGTTGTAGTATTCCTCGTGGTCAAGGTCAACTACCCCCTGTCCCTCCATATTGGACTGGCCAGCAAGGATGAAGACCTTTACCGGACCTTTCCCCGCCCGATCAACCTGTACCGTGTGAGTCGTCACGCATACCGTCAGCACGATGCAGGCAGTCGCAAAAGCTAACTTGTGGTGCTTGTGAATCATTTGAGTTTCCTTTCAGCGAATATGTGTTATTGATACATTTCAGAAGCCCACGCAGGGTGACCGAGTGTGTTCTGCCGCTTCTCTATTTCTTAGAATCGGTCTTCAACGACACCACCGGCGGGCGCTCCGGCAAAGCCTGCCATGTATTTTCCCCATTATGACCGTGATTGGCTCAGGGGCGCCTCATCTCAAACGTCGTTCTTCACGGTTCTGGATGTCGTCCCTCATCATGTTCTTGGAAATGGGGAGCGCAGTCTATCACATGAGAAGCCCTGATGGGAAGTTACTCCCGCTCGCCCTCGGGTGGGACTGGAGTGTAACCGCAATAGGGAATCGGTGCTCGGGCTTAGTGGCTTCGCCACACGGCGAGGAACCTACATGCCAGGAGCGCACATAAGGGATTGAAAGGTCACACACCCATACGCACGTTGACCTTGATCTATTTGGGCTTCTTGCGTTACTATGATGTTAGCGAGAATTCTCAGAAACGGAGAAATTCCAACAAGCGAAAGGAGTGCACCGCCATGAACCGACGCCAATTCCTCAAATCCACAGCCACCACCGGAGCAGGTTTGCTCATTCTCCCAAGCGGCGCACTCGCCGGGCCTGACGCCCCCAGCAACAAGCTGAA
>JABMQX010000166.1 GCA_013203085.1 bacterium
CCCCGTAAAGGTCAACCTCGCTTGATGGAAACAGAAGCCTGGGAAGCTGTAATCGGCAGATTTTGGTGAGAAGCGCCGCACTATTTCCTTTCTGGCCGAAACTGGCCTATACGTAGGCTATCTTGAAAATCCACTCTGCTCTCTGACCGTCTCTCACTCGCGCCGGGGAAGTTGTGGGCCATTCAAAACATGGCCTCCTCCGTTGTCTTCCGGATCCGTCATTGCGTGAAGATTGTGGGGCGCGTTATACTTCCGCGATCTCAAAGGAATGTCTCGGAGTACAATGCGAGCACCTCGCACAAGAGGTACAGCGGAAAGGAGTGCTCATGAAACGGCGCAGCTCTGTTCTACCGGAATGTACTTGCAGAAGCATGAGGCTTGTGTTGGGGGTTCACTGCCTTCTTGTCGTCTCCGCGGCTCGAGCCGCGTCGGTCTCTGTGTTCGTAGATGGGAAGATACCTCAGGCGGCCTTTGCCTTCGAGGAAATTCAAACGTCCTTGGAGAAAAAGGGGCGTCGTGTGGAACAACTCGGTCCTACACAGCTTGACCAGGTAACGAACGGTTCGCGTATCGTCCTCTGTTTGCGTTCCGATGCCGATACTTCTGAAAAGATGAGGGTGGAAGGCGCAACCGCTCCCGGGGCACTGAAGAACGAAGGCTATAGTCTGCGCGTCACCTCCAAGGACGGACGATCCACACACTGGGTTATCGGCGCGGACGCGGCAGGCGTGATGTACGGCGGGCTGGAGCTGGCCGAGATCATCCGAGTCGACGGCCTTGGGAGCGTCAAGGACGTAGACCACAATCCCTACATGGCCCTCCGGGGAACGAAATTCAACATTCCTCTCGACGTCCGCACGCCCAGTTACAGTGATGTCAGTGATGCCGCGCAGAACAATATTCCCGAGATGTGGAGCTTCGACTTTTGGAAGGAGTATATAGACCAGTTGGCGCGTTGCCGATACAACTTCGTCTCCCTGTGGAGTCTCCACCCCTTCCCTTCGTTGGTGAACGTGCCGGACTATCCTGACGTGGCCTTGGAGGATGTGCAAAGGTCCACGGTCGAATGGCAAGAGTACTATTCTCTCAACGGAAATGGCTTCGACAGCCCCGAGATTCTGGGGAACGTCGAAATCCTCAAGAAGATGACCATGGACGAGAAGATCGCCTTCTGGCGAAAGGTGATGCGTTACGGCAAAGAGCGTAACGTTGATTTCTACTTCGTGACATGGAACATCTTCGTGTACGGGACAGGAGGCAAGTACGGGATAACGGACGACATCAGCAACGCCACTACGACCGACTATTTCAGGAAGAGCGTCAAGCAGATGTTCTTGACCTACCCCGACCTGGCGGGCATCGGCCTGACCACCGGTGAGAACATGCCCGGGGCCAACTTCCAGCAGAAAGAGGATTGGGCGTTCAGGACCTATGCTCAAGGCGTGCTCGACGCGGCGGCGGAGCAGCCGGGCCGCAAGATCACCTTTATCCATCGTCAGCACCAGACCGGGGCCAAAGAGATCGCCCGAAAGTTCGCACCGTTGATCGATCACGAGGATATTGAGTTCATCTTCAGTTTCAAGTACGCCAAAGCGCATGTCTACAGCTCCACAACTCAGCCTTATCATCATGGGTTTGTCGAGGACATTGGCGATCTTAAGACGATCTGGACGTTGCGCAATGACGACGTGTATTACTTCCGGTGGGGTGCCCCGGACTTCGTGCGTGAGTTCATTCAGAACATTCCCCACGAAGTCTCCAGAGGCTTCTACTTGGGCTCCGACCAATACATCTGGGGGCGGGAGTTTCTGTCCATGGAGCCTGAGACACCCCGGCAGATTGAGATCGTCAAGCACTGGTACCACTGGATGATCTGGGGCCGTCTCGGCTATAAACCGACCTTGAGCAACGAACGTTTTGTCAAAATCATCCAAGATCGGTACCCAACCATTTCAGGGAGGGCTCTTTTTACCGCCTGGCAGGAAGCGTCGCTGATCTACCCCACGACTACGGGGTTTCACTGGGGCTCTCTCGATTTTCAATGGTACATCGAGGCCTGCAAAAGCCACCCCAGGCCGGCGCAGACGTCGACCGGCTTTCATGACGTCAACCGCTTCATTACTCTGGCGCCCCACCCCAGCACGGACAATGTTTCCATTCCCGACTACGTCGATTGCGTGGTTGCCGGCAAGAAGCCTTCTGGCACCACCCCGATCGAGGTCTCGAAAAGACTTCATCGTCACGCCGACAAGGCACTGGGGATTCTTGAGGGGTTGTCTCATGGCGGCAACAAAGAACTGCGGCTGACTATGGAAGATATCCATGCCATGGCCCTTCTGGGCAAATACTACGCGCATAAGATTCAGGGCGCCACGAAGCTGGCCCTTTTCCGAAAGACCAAAGACCAGGTTCATCAGAACGACGCCGTTGAGGAACTAACCCAGGCAGCCGCATATTGGCGTCGGTATGCGTCGACGGCCCTCGGCCAATACAAGAACCCCTTGTGGACGAATCGCGTTGGACACTGCGACTGGCGGGACCTGTTCAACCATGTCTTGAACGACGTCATCGTCGCCGGCGGCAGTCTTCGTCTGCCGCCCATGCCTCCGACCGAAGGAGGCACGATCCTGGAAGCTGAGGCTGGGGCATCAGTCGGGCTTCAAGAGGCGACAAGCAGCAGCGGATACACGGGAACGGGATATCTCGATGTCAAGGATCTGTCGGGTGAACGTTATGTTCAGTGGGATTTCGATGCGCCTGAGACGGGGACCTACATCCTCGAACTGCGCTACGCCTTGAAGGGTCAGGGGCAATATCCTTGTCAGCTAACGGTCAACGGAAAGGATTGCGGCAATATCGTCTGTTGGACCACTGGCGGCGAGTCCACCTGGGCCTGGGACAGAAAGCCTGTTGTGCTCCAGAAGGGACCAAACACCATCAAGTTGGCTCCGAATGGCCCCTTGCTGCTCGATCATATCAACGCGCTCTTTGGCGGCAGGGTCGTATCAACGCATGAAGACAACTCAGTAACCGGGAAAGGACCGTCTCAATGATCACACGTCGCTGTTTTCTCAAATCTGCAATCGGGGGGACAGTTTTTGCCGCTCTGCCCACGCCCGGGATGAACGCTACCGCTATATCCGATATCCGGACGGAACCGAGGAGTTGTACGACCATTCGACCGACCCGCACGAGCTTGAGAATCTGGCGTCCAGGCTGGAATCGGAACCCGTGAAAAAGCGCCTATCGCAATGGATTCCGGGCAAATGGGCCAAGTCCCTTGGTGGAAGACAAGGATAGTGCTGAACGGATTCTTCCCTGATCATTGCCGCGGCTAATAAGCTCGAGCGGAGCACAAGGAATTCGGTATCAGGATGACTGGCCGTTGTGCTCAGTCGGTTTCAAGGACTGAAAAGCTGGGTTTCCTGCGTGGGCCAATTCTAAGGAACGAACCTACCGTGGACAGAACTACCTGCCATCATAGAACCCGGAGAAGCCCGGCCTGGGAGGCATGACCATCGTTTGCCGGCATGAGGACAGCTGCCAGGCTCTTGCTGTCGGCTTAAATTTACTCGTAGAACCATGGCGTCTGACATGGACGTATCAGCGATGAATTGTTGTTCACGCGCCGAATAATTGCTTTTTTGACTCTTTTAGAACTGTGCGCGTGTTAATTAGAACAGTTCACAAACACGCAATAGTCGGTTCTTCGACTCAAGTCCTTGACGAACACAAGACGATGAAGCTGTCAGGGATCTTCACTCCAGAACCAGGTACATTGTGTTGGCGGGCAGGACGACAGTGAAAGTCTTCTCGGTCCGGTTAACCGGAACTCTCGCGGCCGGATAGCCGCTTACGTCGAGGCGCGTGGCCTTGCTCAAAGTGGGATTGTTGATCGCAATCCTGGCCTGCGTATTCTCGATCCGCCACGGCGGTTTGCCGGTGTTGACGATTTGTTTGCCACGGATCGTTTGCTTCTGGAAAGCGAACTCGGCGTCTCTTACCTCCCATCCCGTTAGACGTGCCGTTGTGCCGACTTGTACGAGTATGCGCCGTGAGCGGGCTAACGGCTCATCGTCCATGGAGACAACACTGACGGTGGCGTATTCGTTTTCGGAAGCGATCGTGACGTCCGTCAGTCTGAATCGGCCGCCAGCCGATTTCAGGAAACCGGTGACGCCCTGGGCCTTGGGAGCGTCCATACGGCAAAGCCCGACGCCGTAATCCAACACGAGCTGGCCGGTGTTGCTTCGGATCAATTGCTTGTCCGGGTCGAGGGAGCTTGAGAACTCTGATATCCGAGTCTTTGCGGGATCGCCACCTAACACGGTTTGAACTTGGCCAACAAGGAAGGCGGCACGGCTCAGGCGGCCATCTGGCCGCCGCACCGACCTGCATTCCTCCGTTTCACGATTGACGCCGTAGATTTCGTTATCGTCAATGAGGGGCGGCTTGCGGTCCCAGAGGGAATCAAGGTTTCGGACCTCGTGCACGGCGACGGCACCCTGTTTCAGATAGCCCCTGCGATAGATCAGGGCGTTGGCGGGGAACATACCTGCCAGGGTGGGAATTGAGCAGGTCCATTTGTTGAGCGGATTCATTCCCCGTACCCACCACCACCTGCTGCGAGGGTCAAGACACCAGGACGGTTCGGTAGCCGTGAACCAGAAGACGATGTCCACGCCGTTGAGCGACTGGTAAGCCGCGACGAGGAAAGGCCCTTCTGTCTGATAAAGATTAGGGTTCTTCCAGCTCGTCTCGGTCACGATGAACGGATGGCCGACCTGCATCTTGAAGTTTGTGGTTAGCTCGAGCGGCTTGTGTAGGCACGATTCGTTAACGATGTAATGGTCGGGGTCGATGCGGTAACCGTTGTTCTTGCCGATGTGCTGATAGTCGCTGCCGTAGTACTCGTTCTCGGCGTCCACGTCGAGAGCGGCATACGTCCAGCGCTCGATCTCTTTCAGCTTCAGGTCGTTCGCGGTGCGCCAGTTTGTGGCATTGAGAAGTTGTTTGCAGCCCAGCTCTTCGCGTAGATACCGGCCCATTTCGGCATAGAAGTTTCGTTGATGCTCGGCCATGAACTGCACCTGATCTCGCAGCCGCTTTGCTGGCCCGCCTTTCCATTCCTGCGTCATGTGCCAGGTGCTCATCAACCCGACGATGCCTTTGGCAAAATCGTCGCCTTTCTCGCCGTGTCCATCCCACGCCGCTTTCGCTTTGTCGAGGGAACTGTATTTCTGCACGAGCCAATCACCGAACAGCTTGCCCAGGCGTTTCGCTTGAGGTGCCGGGAGCCTCTGCATTGTCCAGAAGAACACGCTGTCTTCGTTGTGGATCTGAAGGATGGCGACTGTCGGATCGTCTTTGATGGCCAGGCCCGTGTAAGGGTTGTTGCGAGTGTAGAGCGCCCGCGTCCAGACCTTGTAGCCTTCCTGCATCTTCGGATCAATGAAAATGGCTCCCCACGGCATTTGATCGGGGCCGTAGCCCTCCAACCCCCAACTCTTCGGCGTCTTGTGATGGCCGTAGTAGGGCGAGACGGTCACGTAGATGCCGTTCTGCTTGGCGGCCTTGATGAAACGGAAGATGCCGCTAATCTCCTTTTCATTCACATCCGTGATGGCGGCGCCCTCCTTGGTATTCGCGACTGTGGCATGTAATCGCACCATATTCACCCCGAGCTTGGCCAGGAAACGGCAGTGCTGGTCCATCTCCTCCGGCGTTCTCCTGTAGATGCCGCTCCCGACGGCCCAGAAGCGAATCGGCTCGCCGTTGCCTTTGACGAAGTCGTTGCCGTTTTCTGACAGCCGGACGAACCCCGTCGCGCCAGACTGCTTTTCGTTGAGATGGCGAAGGTCCAACATTGCGTTGTCAGTGAAGGCGTCTTCAGCGGGATTGAAGGCCCAAGTGCCGTCCCTGCCTTCCGCGAACGAGGGGCTCACCAGGACCGCAAGAAGGAGGGAAATGAACACGGAGCTTTTTCTGTCGTTTGGCTTCGTACGTTGTTGGCAAGCAGTTGTCCTTCTCATAGTGGCCTCCACCGGGTGTTTGAGGATGCCGTTCCCTGATTGGAAACAGCCTGTTCCACTTATTCAAGTAAAGCCTGACCCCCCTAACAAGTCTCTTCAAGACGAAGAAGAAGCTTAAAGGACACCAAGCGGCCTGTCGCAGATGCCAAGTATTGTACACCGAACACAGAGCCTATGCTATCTGATCCTTCCACATCTGCCTTTGAGCTCGACGGAGAATGGAGGCAATTATGCCAGCAAGCTCATCCGAACGGGAAATGCCACGGCATGTTC
>JABMQX010000167.1 GCA_013203085.1 bacterium
CGTGATGGCAGCCCTTCTGGTGACAGCAATCCCCCTCGTCCTCGTTTTCATCTTGTGCCAGCGAAGTATCGCCCGAGGAATCAGCCTGCCCGCCTTCAGATAGGCTCATGCCCTCTGCACCCGTCCGCGAGAGAATCATCTCCCGGGCTGAAGCTGCAACCAAGCCGCAACCGGGAAGTGATCGCTGGGGTATTGTCCGTCCCTTGCGAAGGTCATGACGGCGGTGCGGAGAGTTTTGACAGGTCCTCGCGAGAGTACCCAGTCTATCCGGGCTCCGCCTTTGGACGGGCTGCGATAACCGTGGAAAGTTCCCACAGGCTCGCCTCGCCGCAACGCTGTCGTCCATGTGTCCGCGAAAGCGTTTTTGTTAACCAGGATTTCATAAGCCCTGTTCGCACCGGCCTCGGCATTGAAATCGCCAACGAGCAGAACGGGCAAAGCAGTGCCCAGCTTCTTGACCCGCGAGAGAAGGAGCGCAGCGCTCTTCTCCCTCGCATTCTGTGACCGATGGTCAAAGTGAGTGTTAAAGAAGTAGAACTGTCCGTCGGTTCGCCGGTCGCGGAACTTCACCCAGGTAACTATCCGGGGGAGCGTGTTGCCCCAGGTCTTCGAGGAGATGAGCTTCGGGGTGTCGGAAAGCCAGAAGTGATCGAACTGGAGCGGTTCCAACCGGTCTTTGCGATAAAAGACGGCCATGAACTCGCCGTGGCTGCCGCCTTCCCGCCCCAGGCCGATCCAGCCGTATGCAGGTAAATCTGCCGCGAGGTCCTTCACCTGCTGGTAAAGTCCCTCCTGCGTGCCGATCAAGTCAGGCGATTCCTTCTCGACCAACTCTCGGGCGACGGGTCGTCGCTGAAACCACGCGTTGGGCGGAGAGGGGCTGGCGTAGCGGAGATTGAACGTCATCACGCACAGGACGTCCGAGTTCTCCGCCCCCGAAGCCGGTGACATCCATAACAAGAGTACGACTGCCAGCGCCATCCATCGTAATGTCCGAGATTTCATCGTGTTGTGCTCCCGTAGAAAACCGTGTTGACTCGTTTTCACTTGAGAAATGCTATCCGAAGCGCTTACCGACCTGATGAGCCGGGGGAGATCCGAAGACGTGGCCTATCCCGAAGACCTTCGCATGAGACCTCTGTGAAAGAGGAACAATCCCGTCGGGCGGAGCCCCTCGAGCCGAATGCCCGCGATCCCTATTGCCTTGATTTCTCCGTCTGACGGAACTGCCTACTCGCTCCGCAAAGCGATCTCCGCCCAGCAACCCGCCTCGTAGGACCAGCCGCTGGGTTGGTTGACAAGTTCGAGCAAGACCTCTTTGCCAGCGTAAGGCGAGAGGTCCACGGCAAGTCTCATCCACCCGTCAGCCGAGGTATCCCTGCCCACCGGCGTTTTGAGAAGCTCTTTGCCATTGGCTTTGAAGATCAGCGTCCAGTCGCCCTCCGGATGGTGTCCGACGACGAGCCGCAGCGTGGTTTCCTTGCCGGCGGCAATCTTCACCTTCTTGCTCAGCGTGCAGCCGGTTTCCCGATTGAGCGGATGGGTCACCAAAACCTTCTTCTTCCCGCCCCATTCGGGACGGAGGCCGGGGTCCATGTCAGAGCCGCAGTTGGCCACCTTCCAACCCGGCGCAAATTTCTCGATAGCCTCCTTCAGGTTGACGCCTGAGACGACGACTACCCGCTCCATCTCCTCTTCAGTGAAACGGCTATTGGCGATGGGACCCGGAACCCAGCATTGTTCGAGCTTCACCGGGCGGGGAGGCACAACCGGGATGACGAAGACCTCTTCGCCGCTGGCGTTTTTTTCGACGCGACCGCCGGCTTGGATGATTGCCTGACGGGTCAGCTTCTCACAGACACTTATAAGCCGAGGGAAATTGTAGGCTGTGTGGCTGAAGACTCCCTCCTCGTTCAGGGCCGACTTGAATCGCTCCGGCAGTTTCGAGAAGCCGATCGTCGTGAAAAGCACGCCCCCTGCGTTGGAAGGGTTGCAGTCGGAATCCTGCCCGCAACGTGTCGAGATGACGATGGTCGCATCAGGGTCTCGCTTCCCATAAAGGACCCCCATAACGATGTAAGCGCCGTTGATCTTGGCGTCTATATTGAAATCGCTCTTAGGGCCGCCGCAGGAAAAGCGCCGGTAAGCGGTATTCAACTGATACTTCTTGTTGATAAGCTCCCACGTCTTTTCCCAGTCTCGCGGATTCTGCTTGTACCACCGGAGCACGTCCCGGATGGCCTCCGCGTATTGGCTGCCCGCCGGAATGCACCGCAGCCCGGCTTCGACAATCTTGACGGGGTCCTTTTCGAAAAAGGCTTCGGCGTACATGCCGCCGACGAACTGCCCCCCGTAAACACCGTCCCCGTAATTCATCAGCCGCCCGAACTTCTCTCCGAGGGCGATGGC
>JABMQX010000168.1 GCA_013203085.1 bacterium
GAGGTGGCGTTTCAGTTCCCCTGCCTTCCATACCTTTCCGTCGAGAAGACGCGGACTGTTCGGGAGGACATTGACTTCTTCTGCAACGCCATGACGCAGGATGGACAGCACCTCGATATAAACGATGTCCCCGTGGGGACAATCCATTTGCTCTGTTTCAATGTCAGCGAAGAGAGACGCATTGTGAATTCTCTGGTGCGGGTGGAGTTCACGGATGGGGCGTACGAAAGCTATTCTTTTGCCGTGGGGCCGTGGCTGCAAAGCCGGGACCTTCTGCGGGACGTGGCAAAGAGGCGTTCATTGGACCCCGCTTTTCGGGATACAGAGGTCCATCTCTGCAATGGGCAGGAGTTCGAGACAATGACGTCGCCAATTTATATGTATCATGTCAGCATCAACTTGGGCCAGCGAAGAATGATAGACAAGGTAGTCTTTCCGCGGTACGACCCGACGACCGTGGGCCTGGAGGACGAAGGGATACAGGACGTCCGCATCGTGGATATCACGATTCGGTAGAAGAGGAGCCGACCTTCAGGAAGGGAACCCTGACCGAGACGCACCGGGGGAAGGACTTGAGAATATATCGCGTTTCGAGATTGAGATTCCTCGTGCAGAGCGGCATGCTGATCTGCCTGGTTTATCTGGGCGTGTGGGGCGTACGCAGGCTGAAGGTCTTCGGTGTTGAGCCTTCTTTGCCGACGCTTTCGTGCGAGTACGGAGAGCACGTCGCCAGATGCTATCTGTACGACCTTCAGATGATCGCTACGCGGGACAGCGGTAACTATTATCGGCGTCTCATCGAGCCAACGCTTTTCTTCGTAGCCCTCGGAATTCTTGCTGGACGATTGTGGTGCGGCTGGGTTTGTCCGCTCGGCTTCCTTCAGGACCTGTTGACAAAGCTGAGACGCCGCCTGCGGCTGAGGAGGATAGCGTTTGCGGAACGCGGACGCCGGGTGCTTCGAGGTTTGGCTTACGGGCTTCTCGCGGCAACGCTTTTCATCGCCCTGGTCATCGGCTGGCCGGGTTCGAAGCTTTACAAACACAACACCGCTCTTTTTCGCCCGTACTGCCAGATATGTCCTTCGAGACAACTGATCCCGCTGATTGAGGGCAAAAGCGAGGATTTTCTCATGATTGACCGGTTTAGCTCGGTCAGCCGGGTGATGAGTTCTCTGAGTATGGGATTCCTTGGTGTGTTCATAGTGGGAGCGTTTTCGTCGAGGCGATTCTGGTGTCGGCTTTGCCCACTGGGGGCGATCATGAGCATCATTCGCCTCAATAGGTTTTCGCTGGCGAACTTGAAGAAAGATACGGTCGCTTGCACGAGATGTGGCATCTGTGCGAGGGTGTGTCCCGCGGACCTCACCCGGCCATACGAGGAGAGGAGAAAACGGGGGGTTTTGGACCGCGATTGCATTTTCTGTCTGAAATGCGTGGAAAGCTGCCCGGAGGAGCATGTCCTGCAAGCCGCTTTCTGCGGGCTGCCGGTTTTCCGTTCGAGTTATGACTATTTCAGCAAAGGGCAACCGATTGCCCCCGAAATGCGAAGAACCCTCACGCAAAGGCGCAAAGAAAGGCCACAAGAATCAGAAAGATTCTTGACGGGATAACAGGATAGACTCGAGCTTATCAATCCTGTTATACTGTCAAAGAAGCTCCTCACGCAGAGACGCAAAGACGCCAGGATGATAGAAAAATCTGAAATCTGAAATCGCAAATCCGAAACCGAATTAAGGAGGAAGCATGAAGCTCGCAGGAAAAATAGTGGCGATGGTGATAGCGCTTTCCATAAGCGCCGGGGCTGGGTATCTACTGATGAAGAATCCCGGTTTGAAAACCGGGGACTTCAATCTGCCGGGTTTTGTCGGTGCGTCGCTTTCGCCGGAGCAGCCCGGAGACCCTTATCGCAACTACTTCACGGGCCACTGGTGTGACTGTTGGCGGAAGGCTAACCTGGAGCCCATCGAGGAGATGAAGCTGTACGAGGGAGTTCTTCCGCGTGCGGTGTGCCCGGCGTGGGGGAAGATCAAGACCCTCAACACGGAAGGGATGACCCCGCAGGAAAAGTTTCTCGCTCATGTGTTTGTAGCGCTGGTCAACAGGCGAGTGCCGATGTGGTATATCGTCGAGAAGGGAGATTTCTGGTACAGAGGGCGGAACGCGCCGTGGCGGATGGGGATCACAGGACAGCCTTTTGACGCTCCGTATGGCGACAAGAGCCGGGGGACCCGGGCCGACATCGGATACCGCATAAAAAGGGATAAGTTCATCTGGTCCATTAAGAGGTTCTACAATGAACTTGTGCCGATAATGATCAAAGGGGTGGTGATTTACGATCCCGCCCTTCTCGATCCGAGCGCAAAACCCTCTCAACCGCGGGCCGTCATCAACGTCATCCGCACCCTTTGCGGCGTCGAGCAAGCCCTCCCCCTGACTCCTGAACTGTACGAGCAGCTCAACCGTGCCAGTGTCAATGAGCCTAAGCTCGGCGACCGTACTCCCCTTCCCATTTTCCTGGACACGCGAAAACGAAAGGACTGGATGATCTCCACTTACAACGGCGACGAGGAGGAAGCCGCCAGGCGGGTCTATACGTGGGCTTTCAACAACCTCTGGAAAGACTGCGATCAGCACGCCATATGCTTCATGCCGCCATTGGGAAGTCCCAGCCCCGGAAACGACTTCACAGACTACGCGGTCCAGTTCAAGATGTTCTGCTTCTATGCGGGCGGCGACACCAAAAGAGACGAGAAGCAGTTGGAATATGTCCTCGGCCAAAGCCCCGTGAACATCCCTATCATCGGACGCTTGAGCGAGAAGACGGGTGAGCAGTATGCCAGCGATCGCGTGAGGCTCTTGCGGCTGTTCTCGCGTTTTGGAAAGTTCTTCGTTGACTTCAGCAGCGCACCCAACCTCGGCCTTCACTCCGGCGAAAGATATGCGGAGAGAACGACATACCGGCAGAAACAGATACGGTTCCGCCAGCTCGACCCCGCGAAGACCTACGTCAGCTTCGTCCTCACGAATGGCAATAGCGTCAGCCGCCTGATGTCGAGCCGTGCTACTCACTGGGACTATGCCTCGCGTGGCTCGGTGCCCGTTGCCTGGTCGCTTCCACTCACCGCTGCCGACGCCTGCCCCAACATCCTGAGCTACTTCTACAACACGGCGACCGAGAACGATTATTTTGTCGGGGATTTCAGCGGGCTGGGAGAGATGTTCCCGTCGGTTTTCGGCGCGGTTGCCAAAGACAGGACGCAGGTCATCGCCAGCTACTTGAAAGAGACCGACAAGTACATGAGTTATATGGACCTGAAGGAGCTATGGGTCGAGCAATCCGATGCCGCTACGGAGCAAATGTTTCTCAACGGTTTGACTAACCTCCAGGCGATGCTCTATGGAAAAAAAGCCGCGAGAAGTTATCTGCCGAAGTCGAGCTTCCTCTCCGGGAAGAAGCTGGTCTTCTGCACTTTTGTGGACATAGACGACCCCAAGAAGAACCTTGCCTCTCTGAAGGAGCGCATGGGCCGCTTCCCCGAGAAATTCGTCCTTGTGGGCCTGAACGAGAGCGATTTCTCTCCGGAAGAGGACGTTGTGGGAGAGATTGCCCGCGCCGCACAAGCCCTGGGCGAAGGCGTCGAAGTCGTTCGCCTGGATGAGCTCCGCCATCTCTATCAACAGGCGGTTGCCAAGAAGCTCGTGGACCCTTCCCCGCCCGTCTTTGCCAGTGCGGATAGCGAGGGAGGTTCCCTAGAAATTCGAAGGGTGCGAGCAGGAGCGATAAAGGTTGATGGGCGCTTAGGCGATTGGAAGAAGATTGGCGTTCCCTCGATGGATTTGGCTCTGGCATCCTCCGCCGTAGAAACAGCGGTCTCAGGGGAATCCGCCTCCTCGGGAAAAGCGAGCGTCGCCTACGATGACAGATTCCTCTATGTCTCTGTGGAGGTGAAAGATAATTCGCCGTTCGTTGACGATTACAATCCGACGGCGGGAGATTCGGTGGTCCTATTGCTGGATACCCGACCGGCACGTTTCCAAGAGCCGCAAATGACAGAAGGCTTCTACAAACTTCACCTCATCCCGGCGGTGGGCCTTCAGAAGAAGGCGATCGCCGTCTTCGGGTATCCGACTTTTGATCTCGAGCTTGTCAGCACGAACAAGCATGGAATCGAGGAAGAATTGATAAGCAAAAAGACTGCCGAGGGCTATCTCATGGAAGCGGCGATCCCCTTGATGAACTTCCCCTACCTGAAATGGGAGACGGGGGCAAGGTTCCGCCTGACCGTCGCAGTCAACGACGCCGATAATGCCGGACGAGTCGCACATCTCAGCTCCAATGGGGAAGATGGCGCCACAAATCCGCTTCTTCTATCTCGCGCGGTGCTGAGGTGAGGGGGCGGCGCGCCAACACGCCCCCGTCTTCATCACCCTCGGGACGCAAAAAGTGGAGATATTATGCCGACATCCCTGGGAGTTCTGCCAGACCAGCAGGCCGTTTGTGAGAAACCTCCGGCGTTTGCTTCACAGATGGACTACTTTCGCTCTCGCCTCGGCGCCGATCAGACCATCGAATGGCTGCGGAAGAAGAAAGCAGTCGGTCTCAAAGTAATCGGCTTGCCGGGTTGGAGCGTCCCTGTCGAGATTGTTCTGGCGGCCGGAGGTGTCCCCGTGCGGCTTTCCGGGATATGGGAAGAGGCGAAACACTTTCGCAGGGAGTTGCCGAGGGACATTTGCCCCCTCGCTGCGTCATTCTTCCTGGGGGCGGAATCTCTTTCGCGGGAAGGGCTGCTCGACGTCGCTGTTGTCCCCGGAACCTGCGACTGGAAACGCAAGCTCAACGACCTTCTTGCTGAGGACACCAAAGTCCTCACGCTCCAGGCGCCTCCGTCAGAGAATCTTGGGTTTCTCAGTAAAGACCTGAGGAACTTCGCCCGAGAAATCGCGCTTATCACAGACCTTCCGGTCGTTTCAAGGAACTTGAAGTTTGCTTCTGCTGAAATAGCGAGAGTGGACGAAGCGTTTGCCGCCCTTCATCGCCTCAGGCGGCATCCTACGTGTGCCCTTTCCGGCGAGGATGCTCTCGCGGTCGAGGAGGCTTTGATGAGAGACGACCTCTCCCGCTGGACGGAGCGCTGCCGGACTCTTATTCGGTTGCTCGAAGAAGAGTCGGCAATGACGGAAGACAGTCCCTCAGACCGAGCTCCGCGCATCTTCCTGGCTGGTTCTCCGGTGATCTGGGACCGAGGAAACCTTGTCCATCTTATTGAAAAAGCCGGCGGGAAGGTTGTCTGCAATGACTTTCATTCCTGTCTGACTTCGCTTTACGCTCCGGAGATTTCCCCGGCCCGGGACGACGTGGCTTTTTCAACCCTCCCTTTGCGCTGGGCGAGAAGCTGTTTCTGCTCCGCTGTCGGCGAGGATGAGGGTCTCATCTTCCGTGCAATTGAGGATTTCAGGGTGGAGGGCGTCGTCGGGCACACTTACAGGGCTTGCGGCAGACTTCAGATGAGAATGTCGTCCTTTCTCCGCCGGGCGAGGGATAGCGGCATCCCTTCCCTTGCAGTTGAAACGGAAGGCGATTCCAACGACACGGAGCGATTGCTGACCAGAATCGAGGCTTTCATCGAAATGCTTTTCGCGAGAAGGAGGAGTGGAGCATGAGCCTTGTCGCTGGCGTTGATGTCGGCTCCACGACGACGAAGGTGGTTCTCATTGAAGATTCGCAGGTCCTCGCGGCAGAAGTCTGTGCCACCGGAGCGAACTGCCGGAAGGCTGCCCACGCGCTCCTCGCTGCCGCGTTACAGTCCTCAGGACGCGAGCGGTCTGAGGTCCGGTCCGTTGTTTCCACCGGCTACGGGCGAAAGTTAGTTGATTTCGCCGACGAAATTGTCAGTGAGATTACAGCCAACGCCAGAGGCGCCGTCTGGCTCCACAGGGGCGAAGTTCCCGTCCGAACCATCATTGACGTGGGCGGACAGGATAGCAAGGTGATCTGCGTTGACCGGTCCGGCCTCGTGACAAACTTCGCCATGAACGATAAGTGCGCCGCGGGCACAGGGCGGTTCCTAGAGGTTCTCTCGCGCATTCTGGAAATAGACCTCGACCAGCTCGGCGAAATCTCCCTGAAATCGAGGAAGAGGCTGGAAATAAGCAGTGTCTGCACGGTCTTCGCCGAGTCCGAGGTCGTTTCGCTTATCTCGCAAGGAAAAAGCGTTGAGGATATCGTCGCAGGTCTCCACAAGTCGGTGGCTCGCCGGGTCGGCGATCTGGTTACTACGGTGGGTCTGCAGGAGGCTGTGTTCTTTGACGGCGGGCCGGCGTTGAACTGCGGCTTGATTAAAGCCTTCGAGGAAGAACTGGGCGTTTCATTGATAGTGCCGGAATCGCCCCAGATTGTGACAGCGACAGGTGCAGCACTTGTCGCCAGCGATTCCCTATCCGACAAGGCTAGCCGCGACAGAATAAAGCCGCCTTCCCCGTGACGAAGGACGGCGAGATGTTTTTGTCGTATGTTATGATTGTCTCCTAAGGCGGCTTGCAGCCGCAACCAAATGGAATTATGCGTTGACGGCGTGTTGAATACTTGAAAGAGGAGACCTCACGCAAAGTTGCGAAGACGCAAAGCAGGAGAGGAAATCAGATAGAGACGGGGCTTGGCGTCTTAGCGTCTTGGCGAGAGAAAATCGGTTCGAAGCGGAGGGAAAAGGAGGATAAGAGATATGGTGTCGAGAGCGAGAATTCGCCTTCCGGGTTTCCTGCTCCTTGCTTTGTTAGTCGCGATATTCAGCGAGGATATTCTCGCGGCGGAAGAGATTTCCCTGGGGAAGCTTCACGTTGCCGGCTGGCAGCCGACAGACGTTGACAGCTACATCGGCAAGGCACTCTACGACGCCATTGATGGTTACGCCGATTTCCACATGGGGTTTAATTTCAAGGATTCCGAAAGGAGGTTCTTCACCAGCGGTGAGAAACGCATCGAGGTCTTCAGTTACCGCTTCGACTCACCGGGAAACGCATTCGGTCTCTTTTCCGTCATGAGGATGGGCACTGTCAAGCTGTTGAAGATCGGCGACGAAGCCTCCCTCGAAGGGCGAGTTTTCCACATGTGGAAAGGGACATACTATGTGACGATCAGCGATCTCGGGGAAGCCGCATGCTCCCAGGAGGAAATGCTCGCTTTTGCGAAAGCTGTTGACGCGCAATTTGGGAATCAGTACTCCAAACCTTCCCTCGTTGAGGCTCTCCCCAAGAAGAACCTCCTTCCCTTTTCCGTGGCCTATTTTCACTTTCGCAATGCCCTTGAGAGGTTGACCTACCTCGGCGAGGAAAACATCCTCCAGTTGGGCGAGGACCTCGATAAACCTTACCACGTCGAGGCAGCCTACGGGCAATTCCTCGTTGATAAAGCGAAATATGACTTGATCGTCCTGCGTTACGAATCCGCGAAAAAGTCGGAGGTCGCTGCCCGGATGTTCATGGAGACGATGAAGGAAACCTTGAAAAGCTCGACTGCGAATTGGCCCTGGGCGGAGCTTGTGGAGAGAAACGGCAAGCAGACGGTCATTTTCCGGGAGGGAAACGTTCTGATGTTTTCCTTCCCAACCGGCAGAGGAGATGTGGTCAAAACTCTCATGCAGCAGGTCGTCGTTAATCTGAAACCCAAGAAGAGCTGATACCGTACCGAGCGCCGATTTCCTTCCTCGCGCTCTTGAAATCGGCGGCTCGGTTAATCTCGCGCCGTTCTCTCGGAGTCCGTATGCATCGCACTTTTTCCGAAGGACCCTTTAGCCAGCCACCCTCTTTCGCTCGACCATCCCTCGCTGACTTCGTCGAAGCAGCCGTCGAGAGGTTGAGGTCGGGAAAAGAGCCTCTGCCGGCGATGGGATATTTCCACGACCTCGCGGGAAAAATTCTGCGACCGCCTCTACTCGAGAAGGCGAAGAAAGAGGGACGCAAAGTCATTGGCTTCTACTGTGCGATAGTCCCGCAGGAGCTGATCGCCGCTTTCGACGCCGTACCTATCCGCCTGTGTTCCGGGTTACCTGCGAGCGGACATCACGGTCTTCCTCGCGACTGCTGTCCGGTAGTCACTTCCTCCTGCGCGTTTCTGGGGAGTGAAGGCACTTCATTGTTGCCGGATGTAGATGCGGTTATTGTGCCGGCGGTCTGCGACTGGAAATCGCAGTTCGCCGAGGTCATCTCGCCTCACCTCCCAACCTTCAAACTTCAAGTCCCTCCCAACAAGAGAGAAGCATCAGCACATCACGAGCGGCTCCGAAGCCTATCGCTTCTCACCCGTTTTCTGGAAGAACTAACCGGGCGACAGTTCTCTCGGCAGAAGCTTCTCCGGAGCATCAAGACCTACCAAAAAGCGAATTATGCCACGAGGCGACTCGCTGACTCCATGCTCGAGGAACATTCTCCCATCCGGGGAAGCGATTTGCTCCTGGCGATGAACGTCTCGTTCTTTGACGACATCCTTTCGTGGACGAATGCTGTCATGCGCTTGCTTGCGGAAGTCGCGGAGAGGCGCCCCGCGAACCATATTGCCTCGAAACCCGCTACCAGACTTCTTCTGACCGGCGCGCCCATCATTTGGCCCAACTGGAAAGTCCCGGAGATCATCGAGGAAGAGGGAGGCGTCATCGCTGCCGAAGAACTCTGCTCCGGAGCGAGAATCTTCTACGACCCCGTTAAAATAGACGAGCCGACGACAGATGATATGCTGCGGGCCCTCGCCGAACGATACTCCCTTGCGTGCACTTGCCCCTGTTTCGTTCCCAACGACGACCGCCTTTTCCGCAACATCTCCCTCGCTCGACGATACCGCGTTGACGGGGTCATATATCACAACCTGAGAACCTGTTACCTCTACCACGCGGAAGCCCGCATCTTCAGGAGAAAATTCCGGGAGCTCGCTATCCCTTTTCTTGAGATCGAGACCGACTACTCGCTCGAGGACCATGAACAACTCGCCGTTCGCATCGAGCCTTTCATAGAGATGCTGCGAGGCGCCAAATGAGGGCCGGGGTGACCGCTCCTCGGGCCCCAAAGGAAGGATCCTCGGGGTGGTGCGAGTTGCCGTCGTTTGGCACGTTGAAGGCTGCGACGTGTAACCCCTCAGTTTGGGGGGGAGATGGACTCACCGCGGAGAGCGCAGAGGAAAAACATGGATGTCTCCGATGGGCAAAGAGAACATCGCCGCAGGAGGTCAGAAGACTCGGCAGACCTCTCGTTTTCTCATATCGTCAGCTCCCCGCTCCGCGTCCTCTCGCGCTCTGCGGTTCCATCCTGAGCCGCCCGCAAGTTAGGGACTACAATTTTTCACAGATTTTTGTTGACAAGCCAGCGGGGAGAGTGAGAAAGTACGCGAAAGACGCAAAATGCGTAAACCTCGCAGCGCTGTATAAGTCATGTATACATCCCAAAACCGGTGGGCTTGCAGATAGACCGTGGAATGCAAGGAAGTTCTTGCCACAGGCGACGTTACGAAAGTTCCCAGGTCCTCCCGCGACGGGACCAAGACGCCCTTAAAGAGCCATCTTCTTGGAATATCCGGTCGGGCGGCGACGGATATCGGTCCGAGGGAACATTCACCGGCCCCGCCCACTTTCACGCAAAAAGCGATAAGGGATACGCACAGTTTTTCCCCTGCCTCGGGAAAACTGAGTTTTGCCACAGGCAAGACGGTAGCGAAAACGTGAAAGTGAGTTGTCCAGTTCACGCTCAATCACGAAAGATATATGGAGAAGGAGAAAATGGCCAACGCAAAGGTAGCCGTCATAGGAGCCGGGAATGTCGGTGCGAGCACAGCGTTGAGACTCGCACAACTGAACATCGCTGATATCGTAATGACCGACATTGTCGAGGGGATGCCCCAAGGCAAGGCTCTCGACATGATGGAGTCGGCGCCGCTGCTTGGAATAGACGTCAGTATAACCGGCACCAACGATTATAAGGATATTGCCGGCAGCGACATCGTGGCGATAACGGCAGGAGTCCCCCGGAAACCGGGGATGTCCCGCGATGATTTGCTGAAGATAAACGCCCGTATCATCGGTGAGGTGGTTGACAACGTGGTCAAACATGCGCCGGAGTCTATCATTGTAATGATCTCAAACCCGTTGGATGTGATGACGTACCTGGCGTACAACAAGACCGGCTTCGACAAGAAGCGTGTCATGGGAATGGCGGGCGTCCTCGATTCGGTGCGACTTCGCTGTTTCATCGCCATGGAACTTGGCGTGTCGGTTAAGGAAGTGTCGGCGATGGTTCTCGGAGGACACGGAGATTCGATGGTGCCCCTGCCGGATTACTCGACGGTCTCCGGGATTCCGATTGTCAAGCTGCTCCCAAAGGACGCCATTGATCGCATGATCGCCCGCACCCAGAAAGCCGGTGGGGAAATCGTAGCCCTTTTGAAAACTGGGAGTGCCTATTACGCTCCGGCAGCCGCAGCCGCAGCGATGGTGGAAAGCATACTTCTCGATCAAAAACAACTCCTCCCTTGCTGCACGAAGCTGGAGGGAGAATATGGTTTATCCGACGTCTTCGTGGGCGTGCCTGTAGTTCTCGGAAAGGAAGGGGTCGAAAAGGTAGTCGAGCTGCCCCTCTCCCCGGAAGATTCAGAGAAGCTTAAGAGCTCGGCGGATCACGTGAAATCCACGATCGAGCAATTGAAGGAGTGTTCTGACTGAGAGGAAGATGGACATTTCCTCGTTGCCCGTTCGCATATGGCGGTGGGACGGAAAGGTGAACGAGCACAACACCTGGATTCCACTCAACTTCTGCTTCGGTGGGTGGGAAACCGACTCTGCTGGAGAACAACCCGCCAGAGATAGCGAGTTCGGGTCTCCCCGAAACGGCAGAAGGGAAGCAGGTTGTTCACGCTGCTTCCGGATCCCTGTGCAACCTTTGGGAGATTCCCGCCGTTCCTCGAGGAAGTCCGCCTTGTCGCGCGCAAGGCATTGGCTTAAACCTCAATTGGCTCTGTCCAATTTGCCCACAAGGAACATCCGCCACATCGGTCCCACCGGAATGATGCCACACATACTGCCCTATAGTCTCGCGTCTTGCGACAGCTCATCGGTCGAATGTGAGCACTATTTTGTTCTGCAGATACCCCCAGTGCAATTCTCAATTATGGAGCCGTTATTTGAATATCTACGAATACCAAGCTAAAGAGATATTGAGAAAACACGGCGTCAAAGTGCCACGGGGAAAGGTTGCCTCTGACCCATTAGGCGCAGAATACATTGCCAAGGAAATAGGGGGAACAGCCTGGGTCATTAAGGCCCAGATCCATGCGGGCGGACGAGGCAAAGCCGGTGGCATAAGATTCGCCAAATCTTTGGGAGAAGTTAAGCAATATACTAAAGAAGTTCTTGGCACTTCTCTTAAGACCTATCAAAGCGGTGATTCCGCCAAAAACGTGAATAAGGTCTTAGTTGAGGAAATGTGCGATATTGCTAAGGAACTCTATTTTGCTGCAACTGTTGACCGTCTTCGGTCAAAAGTGGTTATCATAGCAAGTTCTCAGGGTGGAGTAGAAATAGAGGAGACGGCTCGAAAGAATCCTTCGGCTATTTTCAAAGAATATGTTGACCCCGTCACAGGTATGATGCCTTTCCAAGCAAGAAACCTCGCCTTTAACCTCGAACTCGAAGATAAGGATATAGTTAGGACAGCTATAAGATTCATGTTGAGCTTTTATGCTCTTTTTATTGAATGTGATTGTGCTCTTGCTGAAATAAACCCGTTGGTGATAACCAAAAAGGATGAGATTATAGCCTTAGATGCCAAGCTCAGTTTTGACGATAGCGCGCTTTCTCGTCATCCCGAAATTGCCGAACTGAGGGACCTGAAAGAAGAGTTGCCATCAGAGAGGATTGCCCGAGAGAATAATCTAAGCTACGTAGGTTTAGAAGGAAATATCGGCTGTATGGTAAACGGCGCAGGATTAGCCATGGCTACTATGGACTGCATAAAACTCTATGGTGGGGAACCAGCCAATTTTCTTGATGTCGGTGGCGGAGCCTCCGCTGAAACGGTAACCAAGGCTTTCAATATTCTGATGAGCGATGACAAGGTCAAGGTGATCCTCGTTAATATCTTTGGAGGTATTCTGAAATGTGATGTGCTGGCCGAGGGAATCGTTAGGGCATGCCAGGAGGTGAAACCGCATGTGCCCCTGGTAGTGAGACTTGAAGGCACCAACGTGGAACGCGGCCGAGAGATTCTCAACGCCTCAGGGCTTAATATTATCTCTGAATCTGATATGAAAGCAGCGGCTCAGAAGGCGGTCGAATTGGCGGAATAGAGTATTGGCGGAAGCTTATTTGAAATGGCTTCTTGACTGAGTAAGCCGGAGACAATGCCAAATGAGAGGAGCACAGTTCCTAACAAAGAACAGGTTGCTGCCTTATCGTGAGCGCGTGATTTGGCGGTCGTTTCTGTTTGACACATTGGGAGCTTGTTGAAGGAATTATGTCGGTTCTTATTGACGAGAATACTAAGGTCATTTGCCAGGGGATAACTGGCTACTGCGGCTCCTTCCATACGCGGCAGTGCCTGGCTTATGGAACAAACGTTGTTGCTGGCGTAACTCCGGGAAAAGGGGGAACCAAGCTTGACGGCGTTCCTGTCTTTCATACTGTTTCTGAAGCGAAGGAGGCAACAGACGCCAACGCATCAATGATCTTTGTGCCTGCTCTTTTTGCCGCTGATGCTATCTTGGAGGCGGCAGCAGCAGGAGTCGAACTCGTCGTCTGTATTACAGAAGGCATTCCTACTATTGATATGATTAATGTGATGAAAGCGCTGGAGGGAGGAGAAACTCGCTTAATCGGCCCGAATTGCCCGGGAATCATAAGCCCAGGCAAATGCAAAATCGGCATTATGGCGGGCTCTATTCATGAGCCGGGGCCCGTTGGGGTCATTTCGCGCAGCGGGACCCTCACATATGAGATAGCCTATCAACTCACGAGAAGAAATATAGGGCAATCCACTTGTATTGGGATAGGCGGAGACCAAATAACGGGCACGAACTTTATCACGCTTTTGGAGTTCTTTGAAAATGATCCTCAAACAGAGGCCATAGTCTTAATAGGGGAAATCGGGGGCACAATGGAGGAGGAAGCAGCCCGTTATATAGAAGAGAAAGTAAGCAAGCCCGTGGTAGGTTATGTGGCTGGGATAACTGCTCCTAAGGGAAAAAGAATGGGACATGCAGGAGCAATTATTTCTGGCGGGTGTGGAGGAGCCAAAGAGAAGATAGAAACGTTATCTTCAGCAGGAGTAAAGATGGCGAAAACCCCCCCTCAGATTTACGACTGTCTAATATCGGTCTCACCGAACATTACGAACTGAGTCGCCAGTGGAGAATTATGAGAATAGGAGTACGTGCCAAATATGGAGATTTCCGCTAACACTCTTCGCAGTGATGTAGTAAAAAAGGTATCTGAGATAAGTGGCGAGAATCTTTCAGCTTGCTATCAATGCGGAAAGTGTTCTGCGGGTTGTCCGTCAGCGGACCGCATGGATCATATTCCAAGTCAATTCATCAAATTGATCCAGTTGGGAATGGATGAGGAAGTAAGAAGCTCCAATACGCCGTGGGTTTGCCTGACTTGTTTCATATGTACCGTTAGATGCCCTAAAGGGATTGATATAGCCCGTATAATGGAGGCGGCCCGACTCCTGAAGTCAAGGGAAAATGTGGACCATTTTGAGGTTAGCTCTTTGCGGGCTGCGTTAGAAGAAGGGCTTCCTCCTATCGCGGTAGTGAGTGTTTTCAGGAAACATACCGCAAGTTAGAGAATGAGCCATGAGAATATCGTACTACCCTGGATGCACGCTTAAGTCAAACGCAAAGAACTTCGAAGATTCCGCGATTGCTTCCATGAAAGAGCTGGGCGTCGAGCTGGATGAAATTCCCCAGTGGAACTGCTGTGGCACTGTGTTTTCCTTAGCGTCCGACGATTTAATCCATCATCTTGCCCCTATCCGGATTCTTCTTCGAACGAAAGAAACAGGTAGCGATTCACTCGTCACTCTTTGTTCTATGTGTTACCACACGTTGAAGCTGAGTAATATGCGGGTCAAGGAAAACCCCGATGAATTAGAGAAGTTGAATAACATAATGTACATGGAAGAGATTACCTATGACGGAACGGTCTCAGTATATCACCTCCTCAGCCTTCTAAAAGAGCGAGTTGGGTTTGACAAGGTGGAGGAGCGAATAAGGATCGATTTAGGCAGTCTGAGAGTTGCTCCCTATTATGGGTGCCTTCTCTTGCGTCCGGAAGGGGTAAGTATCGACCCCAATATCGAGAACCCCACCATTATGTCAGAATTCATCAGCGCGGTAGGCGCAATTCCGGTTGACTTCCCCCATCAAACTGAATGCTGTGGCGCATATCTTACTGTTGACAATAAAGACCTTGTTGTAGAACGCACTTATGAGATATTGGAATCTGCAAGGAGGCGGGGGACAGAGTTTATTATCACCTCATGCCCTCTTTGTCAGTTTAATCTTGATGACAGGCAAAAACAGGTAAAACAAAAATTCCCAGAGTTTGAGGAAATCCCTGTTTTGTATTTTACCCAGCTTTTAGCATTTGCAATGGGTCTTGATAAAAAGGCTTTAAGATTCGATTTGAATTATGTTAGCCCCCTCTCCATATTAGAAGATAAACAGATTTTAGCTATTAAGGATTGAAGTTAATAGATAACAGAGGATAAATCGTGGAAGTTTATAATAAAGGTATAAGGAAATCATTTGAGACACAACCCCACTATAGAGATGAAACATCTATTTTAACTGGTGAACATTTCTGGCAGGGCGATATTGCCATTGCCGAAGGAGCTATTGCAGCAGATTGCAGATTCTTTGCCGGATACCCTATTACTCCAGCGTCGGAGATTGCAGAAAGGATGGCTTTAAGGCTTCCCTATATAGGAGGAGTATATATCCAGATGGAAGATGAGCTTGCATCCATGGCGGCAATACTTGGCGGTTCGTGGAGCGGGGTGAAATCAATGACTGCAACCTCCGGCCCCGGCCTTTCGCTTATGCTTGAGAACTTTGGTTTGGGAATAATGACGGAGACTCCTTGTGTTATTGTTAATGTTCAAAGAGGCTCGCCTTCCACTGGACTGCCTACATTTTTTGCTCAGGCGGACATGATGCAGGCAAGGTGGGGCTCACATGGAGATTATGAGGTTATCGCCCTGGCGCCTGATTCGCCGCAGGAGTGTTTCGGCCTTACGATAAAGGCGTTCAATTTGTCTGAGAAATACAGGCTGCCAGTGTTCATCCTTACTGATGGTCTCGTTGGTCATATGACGGAAAAAGTGGTAGTGCCTCCGCCTGATGAGATTGAGGTGTTTCCCCGCCGAAAGACGCAAAAACCTCCGGATCAATATCTCCCATATCAGCCCGAAGATGATCTCGTTCCTCAAATGGCAAATTTTGGCGAAGGATACAGACTTCATAGCACTGGCCTTACCCATGATGAGAGAGGGTATCCGGACATGACTATCGAGGCGCAAGATAAACTCATCAGGCGCCTGATCAATAAGATTCGCACCAATGTGGATGACATTATCATGGTGGAGGAACAAGATCTGGAGGACGCTGAGGTTGTAGTAGTTTCTTATGGAGTTACCTCCCGGGTAGTACCTCTCGCTGTGGAGAAGGCAAGAAAAGAAGGGATAAAGGTCGGGCAGTTAAGATTGTTAACTGTGTGGCCGTTTCCTGAGGAGCGGATTGCCCAGATCGCCGAGAAGGCAAAGGCATGGGTGGTACCTGAAATAAATCTGGGACAGATGGTGAGAGAGGTGGAAAGAGCCGTCGGGAAAGCTTCAAAAGTAGTTCCTGTTTCTCATGCGGGCGGTGATGTTCATGATCCTGATGATATCTACAAGGTTATAACAGAGGTGATTCAGTGAATCAGATGCCAGAACACCCTCTCGAGCGTTTTCTGAGGATGGATAGAATTCCTCATATCTGGTGTTCGGGGTGCGGCATCGGGACAGCCGTAACCTGCTTTATGAAGGCTCTGGACGAGGCGGAGATCGATCCTGATAAGGTGGTTGTAGTTTCAGGGATAGGTTGTACGGGCAGAGTCGCCGGGTACGTCAAGTTTGATTCCTTCCATACGACCCATGGTAGAGCTGTGCCTTTTGCCACAGGCGCCAAATTGGCAAATCCCGAGCTCACAGTTATTGTCTTTTCCGGTGATGGCGATTTGTTCGCCATCGGCGGTAACCACTTCATTCACGCAGCACGAAGGAACGTTGATATTAAAGTCTTTTGTATAAACAATTTCATTTACGGCATGACAGGAGGGCAAGTGGCGCCTACCACGCCGTTGGGTGCACGGACTTCGACTTCACCCTACGGTTGTTTTGAACCTCCCTTCAATCTTCCCTACTTAGCAGAATCAAGTGGCGCCGTCTATGTTGCAAGGTGGACACCACTTCATATCAGAAGGCTGACCCATTCAATGGCCGAAGCCATAACGAAGAAGGGCTTTTCATTTGTCGAAATAGTATCACCCTGCCCCACTGTATATTCCCGATATAATCGTTTGGGGGACGGATTAGATATGATCAAATACTACCGTGATAACTGCCGCATAGAGAACTGGGCTGATACAAAGAACGTCCCCATGGAAATGGGCAGCGAAATAGTCGTGGGGAAATTTGTGGATATTGACAAGCCTACGTTTCTGGATTATCAGAGAGGACAGACGGACGGGAAATGACTGACAGGTACAATATAAGAATCTCCGGCTTTGGTGGACAGGGAATCGTTCTGAGCGGGTATATTATGGGGAAAGCCGCGTCTTTATATGATAACAAAAACGCTGCCTTCACCCAGA
>JABMQX010000169.1 GCA_013203085.1 bacterium
GTGCCGCAGGCAATTCGCTCCCCTCTCCTGCCACGACAAATACAGCTCCGGGCAATTCCCTCACAACCCGTTTCGCCGCGTATAGAAGGTCCTCGATCCTCTTCTGTTTTGTCAGCCGCCCGGCAAATAGAACCATCTGCTGATAACCGCCCTCCAAATACCTCTTCCGCACTTTCGCCCCGTCCGCCGACAAAAACCTCCTCACATTGATTCCACCACCGGTGGGAATGTTCCAGATGCGGTCTTCCGGCAATCCCAGACGGAACATCTTCTCCCTTTCCGAAGAGCTCACAACTCGCACATTATCCGCCCGTTTGATGACCGCCATTCCTATCACATTCAAGAAACGATTAAGCAGCCGTTCCCTTATCCAATAGCGGTTTCCGATGCAATCAGCGTGCACCTGCACGTTCAGAGGAATCCGAAAGAGCCTTCCGATCGCTAAGCCCACCACCCCCGTGAAGAAAGGGTCCTGCGTCGTCAAAACGTCAATGCGGTCTCTCCGGCAGACCTTGAGTGCAACCCTGAACGAATCCAGCACGCGCATCGCCTTGTTGGCCGATTGTGTGGCATAGATGGTCAACTTCTCCGTCGGATGGAGAACCGCCCGAGGCGCCTTCCCCACAGAAAACACCACGACGTGAAAGTGGGACAGCATCTTCGCTATCTGGATATGCCGTGAAAGAGTATCCCCTCTGACCGTGCCTTCTTCCGCGAGACAGGTCGTATCAAGGCTTATCATCAGCACGTTCATCTGTGTTTCCACGCTGCTTTTTCCAGAACTTCAAGCGAATGGGTGAAAATGCCGTAGAGGAGAGATCGGTTCGGCTTGCCCCAAACGAGAACGTGGCAGCCGACCAATTGCATCTCCGCAACCACCCTGGCGGCTCCGCAGTGAGCTGGTCTCGCACACGACCGTACACGCATTCGTTGACGCGCGATAACATTTAACCAAGCTGTCTCTATTGGACAAGACGCCGTTTTCTCAATGCTGCATCAAATCCGACGTGCCGGTGACGACGCATATCCTCATTCTTTCCCTTCTGGCATCTCCGCCTCGTCAATGAGCATCACGGGAATCCCGTCGTGGATGGGGTACTTTCTCCCGCACTTGAGACAGACGACCTTCCCCTCCCGCTCAATGACCTCGCCCCTGCAAGCAGGGCAGCACATGATTTTCAACAGCTCTTCGTCAATCATTCTCATCCTCCTTGGTTCTACGCGCCGGTATCCAGCCGACTGATTGACACGGCAGTCTCCGACAGCTTCATTCAATTGCCATCTCTCCCCTTCTGCGGAGCGTCCTCCGAAGCATCTTCTTGTTTTTGAAACGACCTTCTCGAAATCGCGCCTTTCTCCGCCCACCAGGTAAGTCCTCCGGCAGTTCCAATGAAAAGCCAGAGCATACGCATCATCAAGGCAAAAGCGACCACTACAGGCGACAGGCCGAAAAGGAGAACGTACGCTGCCTCCGCCGTCCCGATATTGCCAAAGCTTATCGGCATCGCCGCTATACCCCCCACAAGCGGAATTCTGAGCAGATATTGAAGCGCCGTCGCCCGCACACCGACCGAGTGCCCCACGCAATAAGCGACACACACCAGAACAAGCTGAATCAGTACTGATAGCCCCCAACAGGTTAGCAACTCGACTTTGTGGTTCCGATAGTGTCGGAGAGCTTCGTAGGCATGGAGCAATCGTTCCTTGTACGGCAGATGCTCGTAAATCCACCCCCCGAATGGCACCTTCCTCAAGACGCGCTTGTTGAAGAACAAAGCAGCGCCTATCACTAAGGCCACTGTCAGCCCGAGGAGCACGAGGGAACGTCCCAGATGCTCTCCCCCAAGCAGTAGCGAGATCACCACGACAGTAAGCAAGCCGAGTACCCCGACCATCCTGTCCACGAAGATCGTGGCGACGGATTCAACCTTCTTATCGCCCCTGGAACTCGCAACGTAGTAGGAGCGCACGGCATCCCCTGCCGCAAGCCCTCCCGGCATGAATTGACTGAAAAAGGACCCCATCAGGAAGAACCGAAATGTCCGGAAGAATGAGATGGCGACATTATGCGCATGCATAATCGTCTTCCATCGCAAGGAACTTATCCCCAAAACGATCCCCATCATGGACAGCGCCGCGATCAGCCAGCCGTAGCCCTCCCGGATAGCCGCCAGCATCCGGCCGCCGCACTTCTCCCAATCCGGAGCCACCTTGTTAATGACAAGGTACATCAGCCCGGCGCTGACAGCGATCTTCAACAGAAGCCTGAGGTTTCTCTTGCTCATAGAACCTTCTGGATCGCCCTGGCACGATTTCAGCTCAACAGGGCAGGTAACGGGATGCCGCCCTTATGCATGCTCCGGCAGACAAGCTCCGGCTATCTTCTACCTCTTTGGGCAGGCTTCTTCTTCCTCATACGCAAGACATTCCTGGATATACTTCATTCCCCGGACTACATCCTCTTCCGGCGCAGGAACAAAAGCCTCCACAACCTTTATAGTCTCCCTGGATAGGTATGGCTTCAGTGTGGTGAAATCGAAGTTTCCGATCAATGGCACCCTATGGTCCCTGACCCCTATGGCGTCGTGCAAATGAATTCCCACCATCCGATCCGAATACATCTGCAAAAACGATTCCTGCGGCATAACATCCAGCTCCTCGCAGCACAGGGCATGTCCCACATCGTGCCAGTAGTACACATTCGACCCTTCAAACTTCTCCAGGATCAGCTTGATTTCGTCGAAGAACGGAATATCCTCCAGCGAGTACCTGTTTTCCACCCCTATTTTGATTCCTTTCGGTTCCGAATACGCCACAAGCTCGTCCAGGCTTTTGTAAAGAACATCGAGATGGCGAAACCTCCTCTTCTCCCTTTTCGCCAGAAGCTTACCTTTTATCTTCTCGTACTGGGGACTGCCTCTTTCTCCCGCGTGATAAAGCTCGATGAGAAGCTGGCTGAAACGCTTCATCTCCACCTGTCCCATGTGCATAACCACGACCTTCTCGCCGAATCTCTCAGCCATGTCAATCGTGTCTTTAGTCTTTTTGACGGCCATGGCCCTCTCACGCTGGTCGAGAGAGGATGGGGAATAAGCGTCGGGGCCAGGCGCCCACTGGACTGACGGGCAGAAATTGTGCACGCTGGTAACCCCAATTTCTCCTCTTTCACTCGCCTCCAGAATCTCCATCACCGCCCTCAGTCCCAACGAGTGACCGAGCTCGAGATAGTCGAATCCGAGGCGCCTCGCCTCTTCGATTATTTCCTTCGCGTCGCTTGTCCGCCTCGACCCCCAGGCTGTTGAAAGCGCAAACATCTCTATCCCTTTACCTTTCCGTGAGCCTGACGCCCTCCCTCAGAAGAAGAGCCGCACACACCCCCGAGCCTTTCACGACGCGACCTTCTCGCTTGATCTTTTCCACCCCGCACGATGGGCTGTGAGCTTTCATGATCCCCTTCGTGATGCCCATCGCCCGCACCAGCGCCAGAGTCTCCCATGCCCCCCGGACAAAGTGCGAGGTTACGTCCTTCCCCTCGGCATTCACCACTCGGCTGCTCCCAGCCAGAACATCTTCGCCGCAAGCCACCTCAATCTCCGAAGGCGCACGCGGCGTCGGCAGCCCTCCCAACTGCTCCGGGCAGACAGGCAGAGCCTCACCTTTGCGGGACATCTCTTCGATCTCTCTGTCGAGAGAATTGTCTCCATCGTACCGGCAATTCAGACCCGCCAGGCAGGCGCTAACGATCAACACGCCAACCTCGCCGTCATCGGACCACCCCCTGTCCAAAGGGGGGCTTAAAGGACCATTTGCACATGACTTTACCCCTGATGTTCTCGAAGGGCACGAACCCCCATCCCCTGCCGTCGAAGCTCTTGCTCGTGTTGTCTCCCAGAGCAAAATAGCACCCCTCCGGCACAGTGAATTTTTTTCCCTTAATGCCATAGGGCCAGTATCCCCTTACACTCTGCCGGGGGAAGCCCTTTTTCCACAGCCGTATCCCAAGTATTTTCACATAGTCCCACTCTTCAATCCGCACTCTTCGCCCTTCCTCGATATTCTCGTAGAGAATCTCCGCCACGTACTCTGGCCGGTCAACAGGTGTGGCTTTCTCACCCCCATTTCCGTCGGGGATGTATTTATAGATTTTTCCATCCCGTATCTCCAACGTTTCCCCCGGCAATCCCACCACCCGCTTGACGAAGTTCTTCGGGAACTGGCAGGCATCGTAGATACCTCGGGTCGAGAACACGATCACATCCCACCGCTTTGGCTTCGATCCCATGGGAAGTCGAATCCCGGCGAACGGAATCCTCAGACCGTAAACGAACTTACTGACCAGAATCTTATCGCCGATTTTCAGCGTCGGAATCATCGAGCCGGACGGAATCTTAAAAGGCTCAACAGCAAAATGCCTGATGACCAACGCAATCAAGGCAGCCGTTGTTAGTGAATACGCCCATTCGCCGACGACCTGCAGTTTCGTCTTGCGTATATGCCTCGCGACGGCCTTCTCCAGAGCGGCCGCGCTTTTCTCGACCTGTTTCTTTGCGCCGCGGGAGATGGCTCGCTCCAGCTCTTCAATCCGCTCTTCTATCTCCTTCTTTCCTTCCGGAGTGAGCCGTTTCGCCCTGTTTCTCAGAAGGATTCTGGCTTGCTTTACCAGCCGTTTTGCCCTCATACAGATAGCCTTTCCTCGGTCAATTCCTTGATTCTATAAAATGCGCCCTTGGTCACATGGAAACGCCCTTTTCTAAGAAGCACGCGGTCAAATGCCCCCCTCCGCGGTCCCTCAACGGCGGCTCTTCTTTGCGGCAAATGTCCATTACATACTTACAGCGAGTGTGAAAGCGGCATCCCGGAGGCGGGTCCACAGGAGATGGAACGTCGCCCGGGAGAATAATCCTCTTCATTTTCGTTTTCGGGTCAGGCACGGGCACCGCTGACATCAGAGCCACAGTATATGGGTGCTGGGGATCGTCGCAAATGCTCTTCGCGTCGCCCATTTCCACGATCTTGCCCAGATACATCACCGCGACCCTATCGCTCACATGCTGAACCACGCTCAGGTCGTGCGCAATGAACAGGTACGAAAGCCCGAAATCCTCCTGAAGATCCTGAAGCAAATTGATGATCTGGGCTTGAATCGAAACGTCGAGCGCGGAGACCGCCTCATCGCACACTACGAATTTCGGCTTAAGCGCTATCGCCCGCGCTATCCCGATTCTCTGCCTCTGGCCCCCGCTGAACTCGTGAGGATAGCGATTGACAGCGTCCGCTGAAAGCCCCACCTTCTCCAACAGCTCCCGAACTATCCCCTTCCGCTCTTTCCTCCTGCCCCTTCTGTGCACTGCAAGAGGCTCTCCTACGATGCTTCCCACCGTCATCCGCGGATTGAGCGACCCAAAGGGGTCTTGAAACACGATCTGCATGTCTTCCCTCATGCGCCGAAGCTGCTTCCTATGTAACTCGAAAACAGAGTGACCCTCGAACCGAACGTCCCCCTCGGTCGGCTCGAGCAACCGCAGAATCGTCCGCCCCGCCGTCGTTTTGCCGCATCCGCTTTCTCCTACCAGACCCAGAGTCTTCTTGCTGCCGATAGTGAAAGAAATCCCGTCCACGGCCCTCACGTGCCCCTGGACCCGGGAAAAAAGCCCCTTCCTGACCGGAAAGTACTTCTTCAGGTCAGTGACTTCCAGCAGCACGTTGTTTTCAGCAACACTTCCCATGGCACAAAAACATCGCCTTTTCACGCTTCTGACCGAACTGGGCGTCAGCAGGAATACAGGTGGCAGGCGGTTTTATGTCCCTCCTCAATCTCCCTCAACGGGGGTTCCTCTTCCCGGCAGATGTCCATCACCCGAGGGCACCGTGGATGAAATCTGCACCCACGCGGAAACATAATAGGGTTCGGCACGTTTCCGCGGATCACGGGGAGCTTGCTCTTTCTCGTCCCCATCTTGGGAAGCGAATCGAACAGGCCAAGCGTATATGGATGCTTCGGCGAACCGAAGAGATTTTCGGCGGAGGTGTACTCCACGATCTTGCCCGCGTACATCACCGCCACAGAATCCGCGGTTTCGGCAATGACGCCAAGATCGTGGGTAATCAACAGGATAGACATCCCCAACTGCGCCTGGAGCTCGTTGAGCAGTTCCAGCAACTGCGCCTGGATAGTCACGTCGAGGGCCGTCGTCGGCTCATCGGCAATCAGCAGTTCCGGATTACAGGCCAGTGCCATGGCGATCATCACCCTTTGCTTCATTCCTCCCGACATCTGGTGCGGATACTCGTTAATCCGCTGCTCCGGAAGGGGGATATTCACCTGTCCGAGGAGCTCTATCGTCATTTCTCGGGCTTCCTTCTTCGACTTCTTCTGGTGCAGGCGCAGAACCTCCATGATCTGATTGCCGACTGTGAAAACGGGGTTGAGGGAAGTCATCGGTTCTTGAAATACCATGGAGATGTCGTTGCCGCGGACTTTCCGCATCTGCGGCTCGGAAAGCTTCAGAAGGTTCGTCTCTCGGAAGTAAACGCTCCCGCCTTCGATCTTTCCGGGAGGGGAGGGCACAAGCCGTAATATGGAAAGGGCTGTGACACTTTTGCCGCAGCCGCTTTCTCCAACCAATCCGAGGGTTTTACCCTTCGGTATCTCAAAGCTGACGCCATCAACAGCTCTTGCTGTTCCTTCGTCTGTGAAAAAATACGTCCGTAGCTCGATTACCCTTAATAGCTTGCCGTTTTTTACCATCTCTTCGCCAGACTACAGCCATCGTCTCTGTCTTTTCTCGGCAGCGCCTCTGTTCTCACCGGGGACGGAGTTCTCGTTCCCCGGCGAACCGTCGGGCTTTGCCTACTCCTCCGCCCCCCTTGCCTCAACCGGAGAAAGTGCTTTCTCCTCAGGCAAAGACGATTCCTCGCCCTCCGCAGCACCCTTTTCCTGACCTTCTCCTTCCGCCTCAACCGGAGATAGAGGTTTCTCCTCGGGCGGAGAAGGTTTTTCACTCTCCGCAGCGCTTTTCTCTTCCCCTTCAGCCCCAGTCTTCGTGGAAGGAACACCGCCTTCTTGTTCCTTCTCTTCCGGAGCACTTTCTTCAGGACCGACTCGAGCTTCCATTCCGCTTCCCGTCGTCGTGCTGACCTTTTCCGTGCCCTTCTTGCTCTTCACACGAAGTGAGGCCCTTTTCGACTGGATCGCTGCGATGGAAAGGCATGTGATAGCGAAAATGATCGCCAGAACCGTCGTCGTCCTCACCAACACGGTCGAAGTCGCTGCACCGAACAACGGAGAACTCCCCGCCCCCGTGCCGAAAGCTCCGGAAAGCCCACCACCTTTCGACGCCTGCATAAGAATAACAAGCATCATGAGGAACCCGACGAGAACGTGTATCCCAACCAGCAAACCATAAAACATCGAGCTTTCTCCTTATCTCCTCACTGAGACGGAATTACAGCAACACCCGTTCGCTCCTTGCCCCCGGGGGCTTCCGAGCCTAACCGGTTAACCGTCACGGACCCTGCCTTTCAAACCGCACAATCTTCTCGAAGGAACCTGCATCCAAACTCGCTCCGCCGACCAGACCACCGTCAATATCCGGCTCCTGCATCAGGCCGTAAACATTTCCGGGCTTGACGCTTCCGCCGTAAAGGATTCTCACGTTTTCCGCCACCTCCGCCCCATGACGTTGAGCCAGCAACTTACGAATCAGCTCATGCACCTCGTTGGCTTGCTCCGGCGTCGCCGTCTTGCCGGTCCCGATGGCCCAAACAGGCTCGTACGCGATGACCGTCGAGAGCATTTCCTCTTCCGTCATCCCCTCGAGGCTCTCCACGACCTGTTTGCTCACAACATCTTCCGTTCTACCATCTTCTCTCTCGCGGAGCACCTCGCCCACGCAGAGTATCGGCGTCAGCCCCGCCGTTAGAGCTGCTTTCGCTTTCCTGTTCACGTCTTGATTCGTCTCGCGGAAATACTGCCGCCTCTCCGAATGGCCCACGATCACATATTCGCATCCGACGCTTTTCAGCATCGTCGCGGAAATCTCGCCGGTGAAAGCCCCTTTCTCCTCCCAGTAAAGGTTCTGCGCGCCGACGCCTATCCTGCTGTCCGATAGCAGATTCGCCACGCTCTCCACGTACAAAGACGGCACGCACAAAACTACGTCCGCGTCATCGAAATCTTTGAGCCTTTCTTTCAACCCGGAAGCGAGTTCCTCCGCCTCCGCCAGCGACTTATTCATCTTCCAATTGCCAGCAATAACAGGTCGTCGCACTTTTCTCCCTTTCTTCTCCCTCACCGCAGAGACCTATATGGAGCGGTTGCTACCTCTGCGCTCTCTGCGGTAAAGTCCCTATTTATCCGTCAGCGCCTCTATTCCGGGCAGCGTTCCGAGTTCGATATACTCCAGCGAAGCACCTCCGCCCGTCGAGATGTGGCTGATCTTATCGGCGACGCCGCTCATTTTGATGGCGCTCGCCGAATCGCCTCCCCCAACGATGGAGACCGCATCGGACTCCGCGATCATTTTCGCGATGGCAAAAGTCCCTTTCGCGAAATTCGGTTTCTCAAAAACGCCCACAGGGCCGTTCCAGAGGATAGTCGCCGCTTTCTTTATGCATTCGCCGAACGCCTCCACGGTCTTAGGGCCGATATCCATTCCCATCCAACCGTCGGGGATGTTGTCCAAGCCGACCACCTTACGTTCCGCGTCGTCCTCGAATGCGTTCGCAATGACAAGGTCCGTCGGAAATACTAAACTCACCCCCCTCGCCTTCGCCTTCTCTAAAATCTCCTTCGCGAGGCCAATCTTATCCTCCTCGACGAGCGAAGTTCCCGTGGTTTTTCCCATCGCCCGCAAAAAGGTATATGTCATCGCGCCGCCGATGAGCAGGTCATCCGCCTTGCCCATCAAGCTCTCCATTACGCCTATTTTCGTCGAAACCTTCGCCCCGCCGAGGATAGCCACGAACGGTCGTTTCGGGTCAGCGAGAGCCTCGCCGAGGAACTGAATCTCCTTCCGCATCAGGTAGCCGAGGGCGCACTGGTCAAAATGCTTCGTTACACCTACCGTTGACGCATGGGCCCTGTGGGCGGTTCCGAAGGCGTCGTTGACGTAAACGTCCCCGAGCCTCGCCAGAGCCTCACAGAACGCCGGGTCATTCGCTCTCTCCTCCTTATGGAATCGGAGGTTTTCCAGGACCACGACATCCCCTTCCGCCATCTCGTTTACGATCTTCTCCACCTCCGGCCCGATGCAGTCCGGCGCCATCGTTACATCCTTGCCCAGAAGCTTCCCCAGCTCCTCTGCTGCCGGCTTGAGCCTCAGATTCTCCTTAACCTCTCCCTTTGGTCGCCCCATGTGCGACATCAGAATAGCTTTCCCGCCGTTGTCAATGATGTACTTGATCGTCGGCAGGGCCGCCACGATCCGCGTTGTATCGGTTACATTGAGGTTCTCATCGAGCGGGACGTTGAAATCCACCCGCGTCAGAACGCGTTTTCCCTTCACATCAAGGTCTTCTATGAAAAGCTTTGCCATAGCTCTCCTCACCCCTAACTGTGGACGCATTTCTTTCTCGACAGGATAACAGGATCATGTGAATCCTGTTCATCCTGTCAGAGAAGCTCTTCTCTCCGTCATTGCCCCGCCATCCTCTGGATGAGGTCAACGCACCGGACAGAGTAGGCCCATTCGTTATCGTACCAGCCGAGAACTTTCACCAGGTTCTTGTCAATGACCATCGTTGACGGCGAATCAAGGACACACGAGTGAGGATTGCCGACAATATCCTTGAGGACAATCGGGTCCTCGCAGTACTCCAGAATCCCTTTCATCCGCCCTTCCGATGCTTCTTTGAAGGCAGCGTTGATTTCATCCTCCGTGGCGTCCTTTTGGAGGACAACGACCAAGTCCGTCAGCGATCCAACGGGCGTCGGCACCCTCAACGCCATGCCGTTCAGTTTCCCATCCAGCTCCGGAATCACAAGCCCGATTGCTTTCGCGGCCCCGGTGGTTGTCGGGATGATGCTCACGGCTGCTGCCCTCGCGCGCCGGAGATCCTTATGCGGAAAATCGAGCAGCCTCTGATCGTTTGTGTAGGAGTGGACCGTCGTCATCAATCCCTTCACAATCCCAAAACTGTCGTTCAACACCTTGCACATCGGCGCCAAACAGTTCGTCGTGCACGACGCGTTTGAAATGATCTCGTGCTCGTCGCTATACGTCTCGTCGTTCACCCCCATGACGAGCGTCGCGTCAACCTTATCCTTCGCGGGGACACTCAAAAGGACCTTCTTCGCACCCGCCTGAAGATGTTTCGCTATCTGATCTCTCTTCCGGAACACCCCCGTGGACTCGAGGACGTACTCCACCCCAAGGTCTTTCCACGGCAGCTCCGCCGGGTCCATCACGCTGAGAACCTTCAACGTATCCTCGCCAGCAACGATATTCTCTCCATCAAGCTTCACATTGGCGGGATACTTCCCAAACGAGGAATCATATTTCAGAAGATGAGCCAAAGTCCCCGCATCGGTCAAGTCGTTGACGGCCATCACATCGAAACCACCCCTCGACTGCATCTCCTTGAACACCATTCGACCGATCCTGCCGAACCCATTGATTCCAACCCTTATTGCCATGAAATCTTCCTCCTTCTCCTTTATTCCTTCGTTCCCACGCATTTATTTGCAGGTTTGAAAGATGTTCCCACACAAGGGCGGCTCTGTCAAGCCATTTTGCGGCACGCGGGGGTGGATGCCGGCGTTACGCGAGCCTCTCTGCGCCCTTTTCACCCTACGCGGTTACACCTTCAGGCGCCCGTGAGTAAGGCATTACATCTCGCCGAATAGTTTCCTTGTGGGATTTGCTGGATTCTGCATAATTGGGGAGACTAACAGACGTATCTAAGGGCACGAAAGAGGCTGTCTCGGCATCCTCAAAATGAGTTGGCGGCACCCGCTTTTTCGTTGCTTTCTCAAAGCCCAATAAATGAGTTGAGTGGATACGAAATCCATGGCAGTGAAACTGAGCAAAAGTGATAAGCAAATGCTGGGGTGTCAACAAGGCAAGGCGACCCGGACCGCCATCCGTATCCTGATGAGAATGGCTGAGGTTACCGGCGCCACCGAAATGATGGACGTGAGCCAGGGTCACATAGATGGCTGCGGCCTACTAAGCGACGCCGGGTTGGAATTTGCCGAGACACTCGCAGCAAATGGAGGCAAGGTTTCCATCCCCACAACCTTGAATATGGGGCCCCTCGATCTTCAGAACTGGAAACAGTTCGGGGTGGGCGAGGAATTTGCCGCCAAAGCCATCAGGCAGGCCAAGGCTTACGTAGATATGGGATGTATCCCAACCTGGACCTGCGCGCCTTATCAGGGTTACTTAACACCCAGGTTCGGGCAGCAGATAGCCTGGGGCGAATCAAATGCCATCTGCTACGCCAATTCGGTTCTGGGCGCCAGAACGAATAGATATGGAGACTACATAGACATTTGTGCCGCTATAACCGGCAGGGTTCCAAAATGCGGACTCCATCTTAAGCAGAACCGTAAGGGACAGATTCTTTTGCGGTTACTGGATATCGCTCCTTCCGTCATGAGGGATAATGCGTTCTATGCGATACTGGGACATCTCATTGGCTCTCTGGCGCGGGGCAAAATTCCCGTCATCGAAGGACTCCCCCCCGATCCAACGAGCGACCAACTGAAAGCTCTATGTGCCGCAGCGGCCTCTTCCGGATCGGTGGCTCTTTTTCACGCCATCGGCGTAACCCCAGAGGCGAACACCTTAGAGGAGGCTTTCCACGGCGAGGACCCGGAGCAAGTTATCGGCATCCGCCTTCCTGACTTACTGAAATCAATGTCCGATTTGTCCACAGCCGGGGAAGGCGTCGCGCTGGATTTGGTCATTTTAGGCTGTCCACATTTTTCCTTTGACGAATTTCGTCAATTGACAGTGCTTATCCGAGCCGAGACCGAGCAAGGCAAGTCGCTCCACCCGGACGTCAAATTTGTCGTGACTTCCAGCCAGACATCTTACGCCCTGCTGCAAAGAAGCGATTTTCTCGATGTCCTAACCGATTTTGGAGTCGAAATCACCCTCGACACTTGTGTTTTTCATACCCCGATGGTTTCTCCGGAGACGAAGGTGATCATGACCAATTCCGGAAAGTGCGCTTACTACGCCCCGGGCGAACTGGGCGCGGCGGTTGCCTTTGGGAACATGGCCGATTGTGTGCGCTCCGCGGTAGAGGGATACGTATGCCGAAAGGAGATGTTTTGGAAAGAATCCTGACCGGGCGGCCGGTGGTCCCCGGTTCAGCCAAAGGCATCGCTCTCGTATCGAAGGAGCCGATAAGCTTCTGGGGAGGTATAAGTCCACGTACGGGGGAGATTATTGACAGACGTCACGAGCTTTCAGGAGCAATTGTCACGGGGCGGGTTTTCGTATTCCCCCACGGCAAAGGGTCCAGCACCGCCAGTGCTGTCCTGCTGGAGAGTGTCAAAGCTGGCGTGGCTCCCGCTGCTATCATCAACCTCAAGGTTGACCCGATTCTGGCATTGGGCAGTATAGTCTCGGACGAGCTCTACCACCAGAGTGTGCCTATTGTCGTTCTGGAGGAAAAGTTCTTTTTCTCCATAAACGATGGAGATTTCCTCACCATTGAACCTGATGGGACAGTGAGAATTCATACGAAACCGTCAACAAAATGAAGAAAGCGGCCGTGAAGGCAAGATCGATCGCCGATCCGGATCCATCCCAACATTATTCCTCCCAGCAAATCCTACAGAATCGAAGCACCAGACACTTCCCGCATCCCCGTACGCCACGCGGCAAGGGTTCGGGGTTACGCCCATCTCTGGGTGCTCTGCGGACTCTGCGGTTCGATCCTCAACCACGCGTGGGCGAGGAATTACCCCCGCTGCCAGAATCAGGTTGACAAAACCTGCCTTTTATTTTTGAATCAGAACGCCCGGCGCACGCAGGGATATGAGCCACACGAGAAATCTCCTTATTCACAAACAC
>JABMQX010000170.1 GCA_013203085.1 bacterium
GGGAAGCGCTTCGCCTGTGGCGTTCTTCCTGAATATCCTCAGGGCGCCAACGCCGAGAGAAGGACTCGAGGGCTTGATCCCTCTGTCCCCGCCAGCGTGTGCAAAGACCTCCCTGTCTTTCACCTGTCCCGTCCTTACATCGATCCACTCGGAGACGTATTCCCCGGCAGGTAAATTGACCACCGGGCTGATGATGACCTCTCCAACAAACATGAACGCGTACGCTCTGCCTTCTTTGCCGAGAGCGTGCCCTCCCCACTTGCCCGCGCTGACGATGATTTCGTCCATGGGCTTCATTTCCACCAAAGGTATGCTATTCATGAAATCGAGCAGAACCGCCATGTAATCCTGCATTTTGGGGTCCGCGGACCCGGGAGTGCGCCTTCCGGGCGGGGGCTTCTGTGTTCCTGTCCCATCCTCATGTCCGACAGTAAACGAGTAGTCAAGATTGTTGTACATGGCGCCCCCGGCCATCATGTAGCGCCATCCGATTTCCACGTAGATGTCCGGCTCCTCTCCTTCAAAGCCGTTTTCATTGTAGTTAAACGGTTTGTTCACGCCGGGATTCAGCCCTGGGAAAAGGCCAGCATTATCATAGGTCGTATTGAACCCGTCGAGTAGGGCATAATAATGCATCAAATCGTCTTCTGGTAGGCGAATCGCCCCCAGAACGACGTCCGATGTGATCAGATGCTTCTTGGGCAAGCAAAATTACTCGTCCTTTATCCACTCCGAGACACGTCGAATGAATTCCTTCACTTCCCGACTCGGCCTGGTCTCTGCCGGAGGGTCCTCGGCATTATTGACCCAAGGGTCTTCCGAGCAATTGAGAATAACATTGTCATACGGGATTAGCTCCCTGACTATTCTCCGCACATATTTCTCCTGAAACCCCAGAATACTGCCGTTGTTCAACGTCTCATACTGCGACAGCTCGATGTTGGTCCTGTTGTTGATGTTGTTGGTGGGGTTCAGCGGGGCGTATTTCCAGCTTGAGGCCGGAGGTCTCCGAGGGTGCACACCAGCTTCTGGCGGGGCCCCTTTGGGGTGCGAACAGACTCCACCAGGGCGTGGCTGGTGTAGGTCTTCCCTTTCTCTTTCTTGACGTTTTTTCGGATGTACATGAATACTACAATAAACAGAACTTCCACAATGTCAAGGAAAAAAATCTCCTCTCTCGCCACTACATCGGCCATCCAAGCATAAAAAACACGAAAACGCGACGAAAGTAAGGCGAAGATGACCCCAAAACACCCCAAATATCCCTATTTCATCCCCAAAACACCCTCAAAAAAATCTCAAAATCGCAATCAGGTGCGGAAGTTGGGTTAACGGAACCGCACAGCTCTGGGTTCAGATCGCAAGGCAGGTCACGGCCTGTTTCCCTGGAGGAACGAACGTGCGCGCGCACCCGTGTGAGCCTTCTCATCGTACTCGTATTCCGGCTTTAGAATCAGACCTGTCCACTGGGGCGTGTCCGCCGATATCAGCTTTTCAGCTGCCATCTTCGCCCGTCGCTGTTTCCCGAGGTCCGTCATCAGCCTCACGAAATTGTCCCCGGCGAGGCCCTGGCGCACTTCGTCGTTTGGATCTTCTGAGATTCTGTCCAGGAGAGGCCGGTATCTGCGGAACTCGCTGGCCAAGTTTTCGCCGCCGCCCACAACGTCTGAACCAAGCATGAAGCTGGTGGGGTGTTTTCTGACCAGTGGAGCCCAAGAGTCAAGGTCCTTGAGGATGTAGTCCTCGTAAACGACCCACGACAGGTCGATGTAGACCTGTCCCTCGAAGCGACTGAGCACGGCATCGAGCCAATGAGGTAGGTTGTCGACGACAACGCGCCGGCTGATCCCCGCGTGACACCAGATGAATTTCGTCTCGTGCTGCGTGTTGGGAGGTCGGCAGTACTCGAAGAGCTCGACAAGCTCATCCAGGTACACAGGTTCCTTGACCTCCTTGACGCTTCGAGAAATCGGGGCGATGTTGTGGTGGATACTGACCGGCAGCAGGAAGTCGCCTGCGAAGCAGGAAAGCCGCTTCAGTGCAGGATGATCTCCTCTCGGCCGCTCCCCGGTGGTGAGGTTGGTGAGGTCGTCATGCCGCGACATCACCTCGCCGATTCCGTGCCAAACGCCGGGGAACTCCTTGACCCGCTTGATCACGAGGTCTACCGCGCCCAAGTCCGTCCCATCGAAGCCGCATACGAATGGGAAGATCCTTTCCAGCTTCCGGAGCTCCTCCTCGTTGTTAGCGAATTCCCTCCTATAGTCCATGACCGCCGTCCCGATGAGGTAGTCCGTGTCCCGGGCACGCACCATGCGGGAACTACTGTCCAGGTAGTACCTCGGCCGGGCGAAGGGCTCGTTTGCCGACCACTTCTTCAGAAAAGGCATCCCGGAAACCATGGCGTGCTCCACTCCGGCCTCCTCCATGTCCTTAAGAAACAAGGTCAGTCGGCGCCATTGCTCGCCGTAGGGAAGCGCAAGGTAGCGTTTGGATGAGGAGTCCTGGATCTCACCCCGCTTCCCGACGCCCTCGAACCGGCCATCGCTGTTGTCGAAGGCGCTGTTCTGGAGAAAGTCGATAAGGTGAGAATGCGAGTCTGCGAACCGGTCCGAGCACAAAACCTCGCCGCTGTCCGGCCTTGCCTTCTTCTCCGCAAGGATTGCTTGCTGCGACACACATCCCAGCACACAGATGATAGTCAGCAGCAGGATTGGCACTCTCAGAGTCCTGGGCATTTTCCTCTCTCCTTTCTGATAGCCTGTGTCGGGTGCGTAATGGCTTGCGAATAGGCGGCGCGAAGCCTGCGATTCCGTGCGCTGCTTAGGCATTCCATTCCGTCCCCTGCAAATCACACGAGGCTACGCTACTTCCCCCATTCGGACGTGGCGGCAAGGAGCGAAGGCGTGCCTCGGCTGCACGACATTGCTCCTTGGAGAATGCATCGGTAGACCTGTTTCGCCGTCTGCTGGGCAGACGACCCGCCGCTACGCTACCGTTGCTGCAAGTTTCAGAAGGATGATATCAGATTGATAGAAGTTCTTGTTAGCCTTTTATGGCCTGTGAACAGTCCTACTTTTTGCCCCTTGATCCCCGAGTACCATTGCCGTGGACACGTTGAACCTCCTCGCGGCAGAGAAGCATTGGAATGCGGGTGCCCGTCATGCATTCGTCTCTTTCGACAGCCGTTGAGGTGAACGTTATGTTCCTTGTTGCCCTCGATGATCAGGTTTTCAATGCGAGCCCCTTCAAGGTCGTAGCCGCTGATGACGGGAAAAACCGTGGCCGCCTTGGCGCCACGGAACACCATGCAATCGGCGTTCAACGGCTTGTCAATCGAGAAGGTGTTGCCATTGCAGCCCGTAATACGGGACACCGTGGTATGGAATCCACCTGCGTTGGAATCCCAGATCGCAACCCCATAGCCCACCTCGAATCCTGTCGGATCAGCGACGGTAATCTGTTCCTCGCCGTAGTCGCCGTCGAGCGCCAGCGGTGACGATATGCCTTTCGCCTTGCGGAGAACCGTCTTGCCTGGCGTCCCGCGCACCGTCACAAAGGAGCGCAGGTGTAATGAATCGCGCATGATGAACTCACCGGGGCCGATTTCCACAATCCCGCCCCCGAGGCCCGCGATGTAGTCCACAGCAGCTTGCAGGGCACGGTTGTCCGTTCCGATGATATCCGCGTCGGTATGCCCCACTTTGATGCGTGGGACAATTCTCATGGCCGAGTGCATCTTCTTGGGGAGTTGTCGCTCCTCAGCCCTGGGAGAAAGGTCCACTTCATCTTGAGTGGCTAATGCAGCGGGTATAGCAATTGCCAGCAGAGCGACCGACAGGAGCGAACGTGAAGGCTTCGGCATCATAGTCTCCAAAAATTGTATTGGCAGTCCGGAAGTATTATTTGGCTCACCGCAACTTACCATATCGCCACTTGTTCATCAATCATTCTGACGCAGAAGGGACTTCTGAACCTTGCCGTTGTCCCAAGGGTTCGCGACGGCTGCCGTGCCAAGAACCGGCACCAACTTAAGTCCTGTCTTGCGACGTAACATTTTCAACCCCCCTCATCGCGTTCGTGAATCAAAGGCGCCAAGCCGTTTTCTACTTGCCAGCCCGGAACTCAACGCCGACGGCGTCCTTCCCGGATGAGCAGATCACCCGGTGAATCTGAACCGAGGTGGCACCTTCGGGTGCCGGTTGGGGCAACCAGATGCGTGCCTCGCGAAGCGGTCTGAGCATCTTGCGGATAAAGTCGTCGTCCACCTTGCCGTGTTTCTCGAGGTAGTCAAAACCGTTCTTGGTGGCCCCATGTGTTCCGGAGTTCATGTTGCAGTTCAGCATAACCGCCTGCGCGGCGGGCTGTGTGTCGTTCTGAAAAACCTTGTCTGCGGTCACTCCCACTTCGTTGACCCAGAAAACGTTGTCCATCACCAGCACATTGCACTTGCTGCCATCGCCCTTGATATTGAC
>JABMQX010000171.1 GCA_013203085.1 bacterium
GAGGGATGGCTGGCTGAGCTGCAAAAGAAAGTCCCTGACGTGAAATTCGTCGGCGGAGAGCTGCTGCGGGTCTCCGGCGATGTGCCGGGGTTCAAAGCCGTTGTCGGCAAGCCCGATGGTATTCTCGCGTTCAATTTGACCTCTACTGTCGGGCATCTGCTAAGCGCAATCACTGATTTCGGATTCCCGACGATTATGTTTTCCCAGCCTTACAGCGGTCACGATTGGTCGGGCGTCGCCGGCCTTCAGAAAGCCGGGAAGAAAGTTGACGTTCTCGCATCGAGCGATTACCGCGACATTCTGAAAGGGCTTGCCATCTTCAGAACTATAAGACGCCTGAAAGAGACGAAAATCCTCTACCTTCGGAACGGTGGCGCCAGCGAGCAATACGTCAAAGATGCCCGCCAGAATGTCGGCCCGGAGATCATTTCGATCAACCACAAGCGCCTCGTGGACGCTTACAACACCATAGACCCCAGAGAAGCCGAGCTAGACGCCGATGCGTGGATCAAAGGGGCACTGAAAGTTGTCGAGCCTACCAGAGAAGAGATCATCAAATCGTCCCGCCTTTACCTCGCCATGAAGAAGGTTTTACGGGAGGAAGGAGCCAGAGGGATCGCGATTAACTGCCTCGGTCTTTTCTACAGAGGTGTTCTGCCGGCGTACCCCTGCCTCGGCTTCAGCCGCCTGAACAGCATGTTGCGAGCGGGGATGTGCGAAGCGGACCTCAATTCCACCTTGACCCACTTCATCTTCACCTATCTCATCGGAAAGCCCGGTTTCATCAGCGACCCGGTCATTGACACCGCCACGAACACGGTGATTCATGCCCATTGCGTCGCAGCGACGAAGATGGATGGCCCCGACGGCCCTGAAGACCCGTATATCATCCGAAGCCACCTCGAGGATGACAAAGGAGCGGCTCTCCAGGTCAAAATGCGAATCGGGCAGGTGATTACGGCGGCGAAACTCATCAATCTCGACACAATGCTCATTTCCACGGGCAAAATCATTGACACCCCGGACGTGAATCGAGGCTGTCGGACGAAGATCACCACAGAGGTCGCCAATGCCCAGAAGATCATGGAGAACTATACCGGCGGGCTTCACCGCGTAATATTTTACGGAGACCATGTCCGCGAGATCAAGAGGCTCGCCCGTTTCATGCCTTTCAAGGTTGTTGAGGAGGGCTGAACGGAATTACCACATTTCTGATACCGGTGAGCAGGGGAAATCCTATGAACCGTAAAGGAATGACCAGAAGGTTTTTTCTTAAAAAGTCAGCCGGTGTCGTCACCGGAACTGCGGCTTTATTCATCGGAAAAAGGTTCCAGTCCACGGCCCTCGGCGCGAACGACAGAATCAACATCGGCTCTATCGGCTGCGGAGGAAGGGGGACATCTCTCCTGAGCGACATTGTCGCCAGATCGAAAAGGCCGGATGCCGGTGTGGCCGCCATAGCTGTCAGCGACGCGTATGACGTCCGGAGAGAAAAGGCGAGAAAAATATGCGGCGGCAAAGCCTACAAGGATTACCGTCGCCTTCTCGAAACGAAGGATATTGACGCGGTAATCATCGCCACCCCCGATCACTGGCACGCGAGAATGAGCATTGATGCTGCGGAAGCAGGCAAAGATATCTATTGCGAAAAGCCAATGACCCATACAGTCGAAGAAGCGAAGGAGGTGGCGAGGATCGTCGGCGAGAAAAGGCGAGTCATGCAGATCGGTGTCCAGAGCACCTCCGACGATATATGGTGGCAGGCGAGGAAGCTCATCAGGAGAAAAGCTATCGGCAAAGTTCTGTGGACACAATCCGGCGTGAGCCGCAACTCACTCGAGGGCGACTGGAACTATTATCGCATTGACCGAAACGCTGGCCCGCACAATGTGGACTGGAACGCTTTCCTCGGTTCTGCACCGAAGCGCCCTTTCGATCCCGACCGCTTCTTCCGGTGGAGGAAATACTGGGATTACTCCGGCGGAATAGCCACTGACCTCTTCTATCACAGGCTCGGACATCTTCAGATCGCTCTCGGTCCCGAGTTTCCGAAACGGGTTGTGGCCTCGGGCGGAATCTACGTCTTCCACGACCGCGAGACCCCCGACACGTTTCACATGATGATTGATTACCCAACCAACCATACGATTGTCCTCCTCGGGTCCCAAGCTAATAGACAGAAAGTGCCTGAGATAATCCGGGGGCACAAGGCGGCGATCCTCTTTGAGCCTCCGGGATTGCTGCTGCAACCGGAGAAGGAGTTCGCGAACGAGGTCAAGGAGTTGAAAGTGAGCCCTCAGCCGCGAGCCGGGCATATGGATAACTTCCTCCAATGCATCCGCAGCAGAGAGAAACCCCATTGCAATGAAATCGTGGGGTACAGGGTGATGGTCGCCATCGGCATGGGAGTCCGCGCCTACAGGGAGCAGAAGGTAATGCTGTTTGACTTGGAGAAGGAGGAGGTTGTGCCATCATAGGTTTCCGGTTTCGGCAGGAGCTGCCGGGCCCGTTCCGGGCTTGAAGAACTGGAAAACTCGCGTCCGGAAATCCATTTTTGAATGAAAGGAGGCCGGAAAGCCTCTTCAAGTGTGAGATGCCAGTCCCGCTGGGATATAGTTGTGCAGTTCTGGTGTGGCTCGTGAATAGGCATAGCTGCTTATGAGCCTCCCGGATTGGCTCAAGCCTGCTATTCGGCCAGCGGGAAGCTGCGAGGGGGGTGCCAAATTGCAGAAGGATAAGATCCTCGTCATGGGGCGGCTCAGCTTCGTGATCGACGGGCTGATCACTGCCGTATCGCTCTGGCTTGCGTTTTTCTCGTGGTGGCTCCTTTACCAGGTGTTCGACGTGGGAAAAGAGTTTCACCACCGCTTCAGCACGTACGCTTATCTCTATTTGGCCATCATACCGTCCTTCCCTCTTCTTTACAAAAGGTACGGTCTGTACGACTCAGTCGGATTCATGCAAAAGAAGAAGATTGCCTTCATCGTCGCCAAAAGCCTCGCTGTGGGTCTCGCGGTCATTATCGTTTTCTTCTTTGTAGCCAAAATCCAGACTGTCAGCCGTCCTTTGCTGGTCGCCTTCGCAGGGATAAGCTTTTGCCTCGTCAACCTCAAAGAAGCTGTTATTTCCGACTATTTCAACTATGCGCGTCGGTTGGAGCGCAACTTCAGGAACGTTCTCATCGGGGGCGCCGGTGAGGTCGCCCGCAAAACTATCGAACTGATTAAGGAAAATCCGCAGTGGGGATACAAGATATGCGGCGTTGTGGTCCCGGAATCCTTCCGGGGTAAGAATGAGGTCCTTGGCTACAAAGTCCTCGGCGCCTACGCGGAGATTTCTCAAATCCTCACCGCCGACCAATACGACCAGGTGATCTTTGCCGTTGGGAAACGGCATCTTCACGAGGTGGAGGATGCCATATATGCCTGCGAGCTTCAGGGGATTGATGCGTGGCTCATTGCCGATTTCTTCAAAGCCGCCATTGCCAAAGTCAAGTTGGAGGAGTTCCACAATCTCCCCGCCATGGTCTTCAGCAGCACGCCGGAGTTCAGTTGGAGCCTCATGCTGAAATCACTCTCCGACAGAGTGGGGGCGGCTGTTCTGCTGGTCATCACCTCGCCCCTTTTCATTATCGTTCCCATCATCATCAAGCTCACCTCACGGGGTCCGGCGTTTTTCAGACAGAGACGAGCCGGCCTGAGGGGGAAAGAGTTCACAATGTACAAGTTCCGCTCCATGCGCAGCAATGCTGAGCAGCAAAGAGCCGAGCTGGAGCTTTTCAATGAGTTGGAGGGCGCCGCTTTCAAGATGACGAAAGACCCTCGCGTGACGCCCTTCGGGCGGTTTATCCGTCGCACCAGCATTGACGAGCTTCCTCAGCTCATCAATATCCTCAAAGGAGAAATGAGCCTTGTGGGTCCTCGCCCGTTGTGTCTATGCGACATTGACCAATTCAAGGAGTGGCAGAGAAGAAGGCAAACCATGAAGCCGGGGGTGACCTGCCTCTGGCAAATCAGCGGGAGAAGCAAGATTGACTTCGAGACCTGGATGAAACTGGACCTTCGTTATATTGACAACTGGTCTCTGGCGCTCGACCTCAAGGTCCTGCTGAAAACAATCCCCTTGGTGCTCCTATGTAGGGGATCGAAGTAATCGCGGCGTTCTATGAAAGCGAAGCTAAGAGCGCGGATGTGCCTCTACCCGCTGCAAAGATCGCGGCATCACAATACACGTCGGGGACAATCTCGCGGGAACGCTAATCTTCTCCGATGAGGGCGGCCCGGCTGAACGAACAATTCAACACCCAGCCGGCGCCATCTTTCTACATGCTGGGGCCCTCGGCGCCCGTCACCGTCCTGCGGAGAGCTGCAGGGACATGTTGCTTCCGCCTCCGATGGCTTTGATCGCCTTGAGAATGCGAACTGCCTCCTGCAATTGTATGTCAACGAATCCTTCCTCTTTTGTCTTCTCTTCAGTCAGCTTTTCGAGCTCGCTCTGTGGGATGAGCGGCTTTTCGCCTTCGGCGGAAGGTTCCTCGCCTTCCTTTTCCGGCTTTTCGTTCTCGCCTTCGTCGAGAGCTTTTTCCATTCTCCTGTATTTCTGAGTTCTTCGCTGCAATTCCTGCTCAGCGGTCACCGGCACGACAACGTGAGGCTCAATCCCCGTGCCCTGGATAGTCCCCCCGCTTGGGGTATAGTACTTTGCAGTCGTTAGCCTCAGGGCCATCCGCTGATCCGGCTTGCCAAGCCGGAGAATCGTCTGCACCGTGCCTTTGCCGTAGCTGTTTTCACCGATGATCACGCCCCTTTTCAGGTCCTTAATGGCGCCGGCAACGATTTCGGAGCCGCTGGCGCTGGCACCATTGATGAGAACAACCAAAGGATACAGGGGGTGAGGCCTCACATCGCGAGACCTGTACTCGTGATTCTGGGCCGGTCGTCTGCCCTTTGTGGAAACGATAACGTGGCCTCCGGGGATAAACAAGTCCGCCACCTCAACCGCCGACACAAGCAAGCCGCCCGGGTTGTCTCTGAGGTCAAGAATGAGCGCACTCATTCCTTGACTCTCAAGCTCGGTCAGTTCCCGGTTCAGCTCCGGTGCCGTCCTCTCCTGGAACTGCGTCACTTTGACATATCCGATGGAGTCCTCCAGAATCTTCGCTTCAACGATGCTCGGCACTTTTATGATAGCCCGCGCGATGGTAAATGGTGGGGGCACGGTGTGGCCGCGAAGAATTGTGAGGGTCACCTTCGTCCCCGGTTCCCCGCGAAGCTTGGAGACC
>JABMQX010000172.1 GCA_013203085.1 bacterium
GCCTCGGCAGACCTGTCGTTTTCTCATATCATCAGCTCTCCCCTCTGCGTCCTCTGCGTGCTCTGCGTTTCCATCCTGAGCCGCCGGTAACTGAGAGGTTACTGCGACGTTGTGAAATCCCTTCAAAAAACGTATGCTCCTGTCTATAATTGTAGGGAGAAGCTTTGGGGGGGGCAGCCAATTGATTTCACGTTGGCGTAAGCACTGGGGGCCGGAGTCGGATTTGAGGTGAAGTCGCCGTTCGACTTCATTGACTTCTGGGCGGTGGATTTCGACTGGCGGGACGGAAAGCCTTTCGAGCACCACTGGCAGGATTTCCGGACGCGAAAGGACCGCAGCCTCAAGACAAGGACCGACATCGGCTGGCGGTACGCCGGTAAGGGCAAGAAGCGAATTTGTGTCAAGGTGATAGACGTCTTCGGCGTGGACACGACGAAGGTATTGGAGGTAAAAGTTTAGCGCCGAATGCGGATTCCGGCTCGGATTCGCGGACTCCGAGAGAAAAGGAGAACTTGAAACGATGCTTCGGGAATACATTGAAGCCGCCATGCACCGTGCACACTACGAACTGATTGACCAGCCAGACCAGCCTTACTACGGGGAAATTCCGGGGTTGGACGGCGTCCTTGCGACGGGCAAGACATTGGAGGAATGCCGGGCCAGCCTCGAGGACGCTCTCGACGCCTGGTTGGTTCTGGGTCTTCAACTCGGGCATCCCATCCCCGAGATAGAAGGGATTCGGATGGAGCGCCTCAGGGCGGTGGGATGATGAGCCGGTTGTCTCCGGTGTCTCGCCGGGACCTAATTGTCCGCTTGCGAAAGTTGGGGTTCGAGGGGCCGTACGGTGAGCTGAGTTACGATAGAGACATCTTCGGCAGGGACGTCAGGTATTTTGCGAACCTGGGTTGGAAGGATGAGTACCTCGATACCCACCATCCGGAACTTACGCAGCGCCACCATTTCACCTTTTGGTTTGCCGCCGGCGTGATGTATCCAACGTTGAAGACCACCTGCGAGGTCTACGTTCGGGACATCATGCAGGATCGACGGCTTGGTGAGCCCAACCGCGGGGACGCTCTTTTGGGCTGGGCCGCCCAGCTTCTCGGCGAAAGGACGCGACAGACTCTGCCGGGAGGCGACGTTTCGATTGAGCTAATTGGCGGCCTGATTGATGTGGAGTTCGCACGATGAAGAGACTGTCATTTGTTGAGGCCCTGATAGTAACAATACTGATCATCGGGGTTCCCCTGGCCCTGCTGTATCGCGAGGCTGCACGTCCCGGCTATGCCACCAATGTTGCGGGTGAAAGATTTCTGCTTGGGATACAAGGAGACATCATCACAGATTTGGACGAAAGGGGCCTATCAGATCTCAGGGAAGTCAGGAAACGCTTTATCGCAAAATGGCAGGACATGCACCCTCCTGCTCCCCCTCTGCGCTGGACGGCTCTCGACATCATATCAAAAGATGCCGAATACCGGGGTCGAATCATCTGCCACATTCCAAGGCGGTATTTCGGTCGGTTTGCAAGGACAACCATGTGCGTCGTCTTTAAGCGCGACCGGCGGAGAGACATGTATAATATTGTAGGGACCAGGCCCCTCAAGGGCCCTGCAGATTTCCTCCGCGAGAAGAGAGCAAGGGGGGGCGAGTGACACCTGCGTTGTAGGCGTGGCAGGGCTAACAGGGTGTTCGCATAATGCTGTTGCCAGGGATGGTTCCCCACCTCGGCTACGGAACCGGGCGGGGATGAGCCACAAGAGGGTCTGATTGAGCTGGGGGATGCGGCGTGCTGGCGGGTGACGCGTCGAGCTGCATGGTTTCGGGCACGGACCAGCAGCCGACGTTTCATCGGAAAGGAAGCTATCGCCGACTTGTTTGGCTGTGGAAGGGAGGCTGGCCGAATCGTTTTCGATAGATCTCGCTTATGGAGTTTCCAATGAGCTGGCTGGTCGGCACATCCGGCTGGAGCTACAAGCACTGGCAAAGGCTTTTCTATCCCGAGAGCCTCAAGAGCAAAGAATGGCTCTCCTTCTACACCGTGTGCTTTTCGACTGTCGAGGTCAACTCCACTTTCTACCACATGCCACGGGAAGAAACCATGGACAGTTGGCGAGATAACACGCCTCGTGACTTCGTCTTCACCCTGAAGATGAA
>JABMQX010000173.1 GCA_013203085.1 bacterium
GGACGAAGGATTTCTCCGAGTACGGCTCCGGTGGGGACGACGCGGGGCTGTGTTTGATGGACGGTAAGCTTTACTACTCTTGCTTCTTCGGCTATTCGGCAAGGAGAAAAGGCGGCCCCGCGCAGGCAACGGGCGTCACCGCAGCTCTCGATCCAGCGACCGGTCGGGTTCTCTGGTTAACGACCAAACACGCCGTTCACAGTGGCTGCACCATCTCAGGAAAGGACGGGCGCCTGTACCTGGGCGGTTACTCCCGCGTTGATGCCAACTCAAACCGCGTGTGGTGTCTCGACGCCCGGGATGGTTCGTTGATCTGGAGGTCCGACCCGGTCATGAGAGCCATTCACGTGATCACGGTGGGCGAGAGATTTCTCTTCACGCACGCTCAGTATCAAGACGGCTATCTGATAGACAAAAAGACCGGCAAAATCCTGTCCACGCTCTCGGAAGGCTATAAGTGTACGCGGTTCACCCTTTCAGAGCCATACCTGCTTGGTTCCAACATGGACATACATGATTTGTCAGATTTCCGCGACATAAAGTTGGTGTCTTCCGGGCCGCGCGTGGACCCAAGCGAATGCATTGGTGCGATCATGTCAAACGGCCGAATCTTCTACACGGGCCACGGTTCCGGCTTACAGGTTTGCCTGGTTGGTGGGGACGAGGCCGCTCGGCTTGCTGCTCCTTAGGGTACGCATCGTCGTTATCGGGGCAATATCGGTGTCAAGGATGACGGGCACTGGTTCATTGCCCTCCCACGCGCACGTGCAGGTGAGCAATGGCTTTGAACCCGAGCTCGCTACTGCGCTCGACGCGGACTACGTAGTCTCCCGGTTTCTCGTAGCGGTGCGTCGCGACAGCATAGCCCCGCGGGTTGTGGCTACCGCCGCCGCCTTCGGATTGCACCGTCACTTTTGGACTCCCGTCGCCGAAGTCCCATACCTCCTGCCCGTGAGTCGTGCGAAAGATGCGCACCTTGAAGGTGACCTCCTGGCCGGGTTTGACGCCAAAGGTTGGATAGTAGCAGGCGTGGATCGTTGGCGGTAATTGTTCGGGGTGCTCCTTGTCGATGATCTGCACGACGGCGAAATCATAATCAATTCGCCCTTGATCGTCGGTGACCTTCAGAATCTCGCTGTAGGTGCCGGGGCGGGCGTAGCTCCGTTCGACCTTGGGGCCGGAGGCCTTCGTCCCGTCGGTGAACGTCCAGTCCCGCCTGAGGCGGGATTCGCTCCACGAGCGAGTGCCATCGAGGCTGACTTTCTGCCCGGTCCAGGCCAGATGGTGGGGCCGGGCAACTGCCACCAGCTTTGGTCCGTGTTGACGACGGTAAGCCTCCCAAACAAACGCGTAGGCGGCTTGTGTTCCCCACTTGCCGGAAGGCTGTCGGGCCTGGATGTCAAAGTGCAGGTGGGACCATCCGCCACTCCCTCCTTCCTTGCCCAGGACGCCGATGTTCTGGCCCATCTCGACCCGCCGCCCCGGCCGGATGGCCGGCTCGATTGACTGCATGTGGCTATAGCGATAGTACCAACCTCGCTCGTCGAGTACGTAAACGACGTCGTAGCGGGGACGCGCCGGCGTATTCTTGTAGCCGGGCAGCACATCGGTCCCGGAAGAGACGACGAGTCCATCCGTGGCCGCAACCACATCCTCCATCCCTTCAGCCCCGCCGAAGTCCAGCCCGTAGTGGTAGTAGATACTGCGTCGGGATGGTTGTTCGTCTCCGTTAACGAACGTCGGTTCATTGGCCATCTGCGTGTCGCTGGCGTACCAACGCTGTTTCACCGGATAGACAAATGTCCCGGGCGCCGTCAGTGGCGAGCCGGCCGGCCAGAGCCGCAGCCTCGCGTCCTTGACTAATCCCCAGGCATCTGTGCTGTTCTTGAGATAACCCCTTGTGATCGGGCAGTCAATTCGCACCCCGGCAATCATCACTGGCACGTGGTACGTGGCGGAGGTCAATGTGATCGGCTGGCCGTTAACCTCGACTTTCACACGAGCCTCTCGCACCGCTGAGCGCACAGCGTCTCGCACCTCCTCCAGCTCGACCAGCTTGACGCGTGCCTTTTTCCCGTCGCAGAGTTCGACTTCCTGCGACTCGCTGACGTTCAGGTCCACTACCCTCACCAGCGGCGTTCGACTTGGCTGCGGAGGTTCACCCTGAACGAGGCCCAGCACACTGCCCAGCAGGGAGAGGGTCATGAGCAGCCAACATGCGGATGAATGTCTGTGCAACAATAGCATTGGTCAACCTCCCTTTTTCTCCGAGGGTCCAACGGCCGACACCCAGTCGCATGGTGGTATCCGCCATGACGTGAAAAACCACCTGTTCTCCGTCAGGCAGCGTAACTTCCTTGATGTGCGGCTTGGAGTTGTATGCCGCGTCATTGGTCATGAGCTGCGCTGCGGCAAACGTGTTCATCAATCCCCATCCGAATCGGTCATCGGGACCAGCGCAATCGCAACGGCGAAGATCGTTTCGCATGCTCCTGGCACACACGCTCAATCAGCCTCGATCACCCGGAAGCTTCACACTTCAAACACCTTGAGGACCTCGTCGCCGTAGTGGTTGATGACCTTCACGGCGATCTTTCCCGTGGCCGGTTTCGTGAACGGCCGGCTTTCCGTGGTGTAAAGACTCGACCATGCAGCCTCATCAATCTCCGCCTTCAGCGCCCGCTTGAGTTTGCCGTACGGTTCATCGGCCCCGGTGAAGTACGCGTGCCGCACAAAGAAGCTCTCGCCGTTGTAATCGGTGTCGATGAACCAGCAGGCGATGTCGTCGGTCGAGGAGTTGCGAATCTCGCCGGTCGTCGGGTCGTACACGTCCACGCCCTTGATTTCCACCATGAGCGTGCCGTCTTTCTGCTGCCTGATCTCCACGTCCGGCTCACCGAAGACCATGAACAGGTTGCCCGCACCGGTCTTTTTCAGTAGCTCGTCGCCCATTGTCAGGTCGGGGTTCATCTTGGTGGGCAGCACCATCAGCTTGCCGTAGCGTTTGGCTTCTTCGGAGACATGCGGGTCAAAGGCAAAGCCGCAGACCAGCAGCAGGTCAAAGCCGACGCCCTGCACTGCTTCCTTCGCGGCCTCCTTCACCTGCTGCGGGCCCACCGTCCCCTGCTCGGGCCCGATGGAGACCGCCACGCGCCTCGTCTTGCCATCTGTGTCGGTGTATTCGCCGGCGGCGTGCAGCCAGCGCCCGGCGAACGGATCGAGGGTGTCAAACTTCAGCCGCTCCCCTTTCTTGGTGTTCTGCACGCCCGCTTTGCGCAGGTTGTCGAGGATCATCGTGGCAAAGTCCTGCTCGCGCTGCGCCTCCCGCTGCGTGACGGTCCCGTTCATGTTCTCGTCGGCGGTGGGAAGAACACGATGAGGCGAAAGGCTTTCGACGGTGAAGGGGCCGCTGACGCGGACGACTTTCTTGTCCTGGTAAGGCCGGTCGTAGAGCGTTTCCGTGTCGGCGTGGCGGGCGATGGCGGCATCAATCTGCTGTCGGGTCATGCCCTCCTTTATGTCCGGGTTGTTGGCGATGGATTTGAGCGTGACGTGCGGCACGCGCTTGTAAACGAAGCCCTTTCGGATGTCGCCTTCAGTGTTGTATTCGGGCGGCCTCCTTCCGGTCAGTTTGGTTTCCTTCTTGATGCCCTCGAGCGAGTCGGCCAGTAGATAGTAGCGATATTTGGCTGCCATGAGCCGGGTGCGCGCCAGCGAGAGGGCGACGCGGCTGGTGTCGCAGGTGATCCATCGCCGGCCCCAGTGCTCGGCGACGTAAGCGGTGGTGCCGCTCCCGCAGGTAGGGTCGAGCACCAGGTCGCCGGGGTCGGTCGTCATGAGGATGCAGCGTTCAGTCACCTTCTGATTGGTCTGGACTACATAAACTGGATTGCCCGCACCCTGCAATTCATCCCAGAGGTTATGTAACGGTTTCACAGGAAAGTCTTCGTGAAATAATATGTAACTCGGTATATCGCCGGACGGAGCTACTCTTCCCGCCGTTATCAAACGGCGCATTCCTTCTGCGTTGGTCCTCCAACTCTGTTTCTTGGCTTTGATTAGTTTTCCATTAAGATCAAAGTCATAGAAACAGGATTGTGTATAACCAGCGGATGTTAATTTGTCAAACCTCAGTATTCTCGCTCCTGTTGGCAGTAGGGAAAGATCGGATTTTTCATTATTCTCCAGTGACCGAAGTGTTCCGTCTGTCAGTAGAACTTTGTTGTACGGTGTATCTTTGCCAAGCGATTTTTGCGAGAATAGCAGGCGAGATTTCATGGTCTTCTTATTTTGTGCATACCATAGTAAGTAGTCGCAAATTCCGCCCAGTCCGGCCGAACCAAGAGGGAGAGTTTTTCGAAAAGTTATCATCGAAACAAAATTCTCCGGCCCAAAGACCTCATCCATCACGCTCCGCACCAGATGCACGTTCTCATCCCCAATCTGCACAAAGACGCTGCCGGTCTCGGTGAGCAGTTCGCGGGCCACCACCAGCCGGTCGCGCAGGTAAGCCAGGTAGGAGTGGATGCCCAGCTTCCATGTGTCGCGGAAGGCGCGGACCTGTTCGGGCTGGCGGGTGGCGTCCCCGGCTTTGCCGTCCTTCACGTCACGCTTGCGGGTGCTGACCTGCCAGTTGGACCCGAACTTGATGCCGTAGGGCGGGTCAATGTAGATGGTCTGGACCTTGCCCTTGAGGCCCTCTTTCTCGGCGAGGCTGGTCATGACGAGCAGCGAATCGCCGAGGATCATGCGGTTCGACCAGTTCCCTTCGTGATGGTAGAAATCAACCCGCTGGTCAAATTCTTCAGGCAGGCCGTTGAACTCGGCGAAGAGCTTGAGCTGATAGGCGGCGGCTTCTTCCGCCACGCGGTCGCCCTTGCGCGCCGCCTGGGCCAGCAAGTCGTTAATCAATGCCTGGGGGTGAATCTTTTCCTGGATGTAAATCGGCACGACGGGGACGGCGAGTTCGGCGCGGTCCTGCTCGTCCTTCCCCTTCCAGACCAGTTGCGGGTCGAGCGACGGGTCGCGGGGATAGAGCAGGGTCTGCGGGGCCGCCTCGTCCTCGGCCACAAAGTCGCGCAGCTCCTCGGTGGGGATGTTCTTGCGTGTGTCCCGGTGGCGGATGGATTCGATTGGGGTAGGACGTGTGGTTTTTGGAGTTCGTTTATTACCCATTGTGTTCCTCATCTATTCCAGCGAGGTGTGAAGGCATTCAACAGAGCGGCTTCAAACTGCTTGCGGTCACCGCAAGCATGAAACCAGACTTCCACGTCTCGACCGCTCTGCATAGAGTCAAGAATCAGCTTGTTGATACGGCAATTCGTTTCGCGTCCGCCATTGTAACAATTCCTTGGGGAAATATGGCCGTATGAATAGAACCTCTGCTTCAGGGATTGAGCCTCCCCGACATACATGATCTCGTCCCCGATACACATCGCATAGACGCCCGGCTCTTTGGGCGCTTCCGGCAAACAGAAAGTGCAGAATTCGCCATCGCCATATTGATGAAGTGGCATCGAGCCAGCTCTGGCGTATCTAAATTGCGGTCTGTCTGTCGCGATCGTTCCATCTGCTCGACGAGTGAGATGCAAACTGCCAACATTCTCGAATCGTCGCCCTTGAAGGACCATATCAATCTCTTTTTGCAACAGAATGAAACTCCCGAACGTATGCCCGGATCAGGTTCTCCGCATCCCACGGGTCGGGGACTTCGATAAACGCCCAGCGACCGTAGGCGCCGTGGTTATTGACGGCCGGGACCCAGAGCGTACGGGCGGTGGCAACTTTCGCGGCCTTGTCCTTCCTCTTCTCGCCGGTGACTTCCACGAGCAAATTGAGCAGGTCATCCGGTCCGTGGCCGTCCTCGATGCAGGCGATGAAGTCCGGGATATAGTTCTTTTCCTCACCGTTCAGCGTGTACGGGATGCTGAAGCCGAGGTTGTGGTTCTTGACGTACCGGACGACCTCGTCCATGTCCTCCAGCGTCTGGGCGAGCTTTTGCTCCCAGGAATCGGTGTCGGCCACCACATGGGAGATATGGCATTTATCGTCGCGGGTGGCGAAGACCGGGCGCGTCGTGTCAAAATCCACGTACCGCGTCGAGCCGAGCGTGTCGTAGGGGCGGAGGACCGGCTTAAGCGCGGGCGTGCCGTGGGTGGAGGCGACAATGGCCTTGTAGATGCGGTCGGTGGCGTCGTGCGCGAACACGGTAAGCAGCAGGAGTTGCGGGAAGGTGTTGTCCTTGAGGGTCACGCACTGGGCGAGCCAGCGTTTGGCGATGCCGAGCAGTTGCGGGAAGAGCCAGGGCTTGTCGTTGCCGTCATCATCGCGAAAGTATTGTTCGAGGGTCAGCCTGGCAAGCAGAAAAGCGACCTCGTTGGGCCGGCGGCGTTTGAGGTCGTCAAGGGTGTGGATGCTCGATTCGCCGACGATGGGGGCGTTCTCGGTCTTGGTGGGAATGTCGGCGGTCGAGAGGCATAACTCGGAGTCTTCCGTAAAAGTTGCGGTCAGGCGTTCGCCGGCGATGTCATAGCGATACCCAACCAGGCGCGGGAAGGTGATCTCGCAGGCGGTGCGGCTTTCAAGGGCACGGACGCGGGTCGGCAGCGGGCCGGTCGGGGGTTCCTTCGTCGAACCGCTGCACGGGATGAAGGAAAACGGCACCCCATAGACCTCCGCGTACTCCGGCTCGAAGCGTCCCTGTTTGTTGGCGGCGTAGCTCTTTCGCCGTAAGCCCCGGCCGACCACCTGCTCGCACAGAAGTTGCGTGCCGAAAGCGCGAACCCCCAAGATGTGGGTGACGGTGTTGGCGTCCCAGCCCTCGGTGAGCATGGACACGCTGACGACGCATTTCACGTGCTCGCCCAGCTTGCCGGCCTTGCCGACGGTGTTCATTACTTCGCGGAGAAGATCTTCATCCGTAAGTTTTCCGGCGTCCCGGCCAGGATAGATTTTGCGGTACTCGGCCTTGAACTCCTCGATCTCGCGGAAGGCGACCTGCTTGAACTCGGCGCTCATCGCCTCGCCGGATTCAAGCTGTTCGCTGTCTACAAGAATCGTGTTCGGGCGGTGCAGCCAGCCGCCGTTGGCGTCGTCATTGCGAAAGATGGGTAGTTCGCCGGCCTGGACGACGGACCTGTCGCCAATCTGTTTTTCCCAGCCGGCGACGTAGTCGAAGACGAGCTTCGAGACACTGGTGTTGTTGCAGACGACGATGAAGACCGGCGGCGTGATGCCCCTGGCGCGGGCGTCGGCGTTGTTCTCCCAAAGGCTGTAGTACTTCTCGTAGTTGCTGTAGAGGCTGTGCAGCGCGCCTTGAAGTTCCAAGGGGGGCTTGGGTTCGCCGATAATTCTCTCCCTCTTGCGCCCCTTTTTGGGCAAGTCCTCGCGGATGCGCAGCCAGAGGTCGCGGTAGGTGGGCTGATCCCCGGTCATCGAATCGTCGGCCACGGGGACGCGGGGCACCTTGACGATGCCGGCTTCGATGGAGTCGATCAGCGAAAAGTCGGAGACCACCCACGGGAAAAGCGTACCCTCGGGGTAGCCGGAACCTCGCAGGAAGAATGGCGTCGCGGAGAGGTCGTAGATGGCCTTGACGCCGATCTTGGCCTTCACGGCTTCAATGCCCGAAATCCAGACGCGGGCCTGCTCGTCTCGTTTCTTGGCCTCGATGCGATCATCGCCCGTGAGCTTTTCGTCCTCGCCGTCCGGCTTGCGGCGGTAACAGTGATGGGCCTCGTCATTTAGGACGATGATGTTCTTCTTGTTGCCCAGTTCGCGGCAGACGCGCCGCACCATCTGGTCGGGCGTTTCGGTGAACACGCCCTTTCGGCCCTGCGCAAGGATCGCCTTGGTCAGCTTGCCGGCTGCGATCTTTTCACGCAGGCCGAACTTGTGGAAATTTGTAATCAGAATGTTCGCCTGTCCGAGCTGCTCGTGCGATTGGGCCGGCATGATGTCGAACTGGCGGTAGTAGTTCTGGGGGTCGTTCGGGAACAGCACCCGCAGCCGGTCGCGGATGGTGATCCCGGGGGTGACGACCAGGAAGGTGCCGGAAAATCGCGCGTCCTGCGGATTGGCGAGCTTGTTCAGTGTGTGCCAGGCTATGAACATTGCCATGACGACGGTCTTGCCGGAGCCGGTGGCCATCTTGAATGCCCAGCGAGGCAAGCCGGGGTTCGAGGTGTCGTTTGCCCGGCGCAGCGTGTTTTCGATCCAGGCATCGCCGTACTTTTTCGCGACCTCGGTGATGTAGATTGCGGTCTCGAGAGCTTCGATCTGGCAGAAGAAAAGCTTCTTCTCGCGGTCGCGGTCAGTCCAGTAGGCGAGTAGCCGCCTCGTCGTCGCCGTCACGCCGACATACCCGCCTTGCCGCCAGAGCTTCACGCGTGCGCGGATCTGGTTGACGAGCTTGTTCTGTTCGATCCGGTCTTTTGTCCACTCGGTATCGAACTCAAGCTGCTTGCTGCCCTTCTTGCGGGGCCGGGCGATCGGCACGAAGTAGGCGCTTGTCCTGCGACCGCTCTCGATTTCGTTGGTGATGCCCTCGTCGGTAAAGCGGAAATGGCGGGTCGGCTCGTCGAAAGGCGAGTTGATGACCGGGTTTTCGATGACGACTTGGCTCATGCGGTCACCTTCCTTACTTTCGCTTCCATTCTGTGGTCCGGGAGTTCTTCGCACGCCGGGGCGAGGCTAAAGCCCGTATATAACCTTCCCTTTTTGTTCCTTCCCCGCCGCTCCGGGGCGTTTTTGATGGCGTTTGCGTCGCCGGTTCTATCACAAAGTGCCCCATCCCGCGGAACGCGGGACTGGACGGTCCGGATGTCGTACCCCGCTTCGAGCGGGTGCGTGGCGAAGGAATGACGGAAGGTGTGGCAGGTGGCGCGCTTGCTAAAACCGGCCTTTCTGGCTCCGCAAGCAGCCGCCTTGTGGACGATGGATTCGTGGAGGTGATGGTCCCTGAGAAGTCGCAGCGGCGGTCTCAGCCCGCTCATTGCTATGTCCCCCAAACGTTCGACTGCTTCTTCCGAAAGCGCTGTGTGCTTCTATTCGCCTCTGATTATGCCAGACCGCCCAGCGATGTCAATCGCAAAATTCGCGAAGTGGCGTGCTGGGCGCACGCCCGCTCCCGTGCGCCAGGTAGGCAGGAGCCTGCGCCAGGCCCAGTCCTCCGACATCATGCGCTCCATGTGTGTTCGCCGGATGGTTACTATTCATCTAACGGCCTACCGTGCGCAAAAAAACCTTCGACCCATCCGGCCGAAGATTCTGTCACGAACCGAAGGAAATCTACCATGAGCCTGGAGAAGGATGCAGCAGGGCCATTGGATGAAGCCGAATCATGCTGCTAACGAGCTTCAGCTCACA
>JABMQX010000174.1 GCA_013203085.1 bacterium
TACCGGAGCTTCAGAGGAAAGGAAGAACAATCCTATGGCAATTGTTTATTTCGCTTCGACCGAGGTGGAGAAGCTGAAAGCGTCGGCGACGCTCCCAGCGAAGTTCGAAAGGATGCTTGACAAGTTTCCGCTCAAAAGCATTGTCGAGGGAAAAACCGTTGCCGTGAAGACGCATCTGGGATGGGAAATCGTTTACACGGCGATTCATCCGCTTTTTGTTGGAATACTGGTGAAGAAACTGAAGGAAGCTGGCGGCAAGGTGTTCGTGACCGATTCTACTGAGCATGTGCTCGACGCCAAAAGGAGAGGCTATACCGAAGAGACGATCGGGGCGCCGATTATCTCTGTGGGCGGCTTCGGCGATAAGTATTCGTACAGAAAAAAAGTCAACTTCGCAACGTTGAAGGAGATTCACGTCGCGGGCGAAATTCACGACGCCGACGTGATGATAGACCTTTCTCGTGTGAAAGCACACGGGCACTGCGCCTACGGTGGGGCGTGCAAGAACATCGCTATGGGATGTGTTACCGGCAAGACGAGAACGGACATTCACTCCATAGGATGGGGGCTCGAATGGGACGAAGAGCTGTGCACCCATTGTGGATTGTGCATCGAAGCCTGCCGCTACGGCGCCAACAAGTTCGACAAGAACAACCGATATTTCATTGAATATCACGACTGCGTATTCTGTCAGCACTGCGTGAACGCGTGCCCGCAGGAAGCAATCAAGATGGATATGAGCGGTTACGTGGATTTTCAGGAGGCGATGGCGCTGTCCACCGAAGTCGTGCTGAGGACCTTCAAGCCGGGGAGCGTGCTGTACATAAATTTCCTGACGGATATCTCCTATATTTGCGACTGCTGGGGCTTCTCGTTTCCTGCCCTTGTGCCGGATGTGGGGATAATGATGTCCGACGACATCGTGGCCATCGAGACCGCCTCCTTGAAGGCGATCAAGACGAGCAACTTCATCGAGGGGACTCTTCCCAAAGGAAGAAATCTCTTTAAGGGAAAGCATCTGTTTGAGAAAATCCATCGGAAAGACCCGTACATTCAGGTCAACGCCCTCGAACGAAGGGGCCTCGGAAGCAAAAAGTACCGTCTGGTGGAGGTGAAGTGAGCGGAGACCGAGTGCTCTGCGCCCCGGCGCCTCTGGCTTAGTGAATTCCACGAGTTGGAAACGGAAAGAGGCGACGGCGCGGAAGGAGAGCGATGAGATATATCGGCGTTTGTTTGGGAGCTTCAACGGTTAAGGTCGTGGAGATTTCGCACGATGGGGGCAAGGCGAAGGTCTTGTCGGCGACCGTGAAATCTCACGAGGGGAACCCGAGGGGAATCCTTGCCGATTTGCTGAGGGAAATCGGCGTCGCCCGAGGAGATAAGCTGGTTGTGACGGGGCGAAAATTTCGCAACTTTGTGAATCTTCCGTCAATCCCGGAACCGGAGGCGGTGGAACGGGCTTTCGAATTCGTGGCGTCGCCGGGAAAGCAGTGCGATGCTATCGTCAGCGCAGGTGGGGAGACGTTTATGGTCTATGCCCTCGACGAGGATGGGAAAATCATGGACGTCCACACCGGGAACAAATGCGCCTCCGGCACTGGCGAGTTTTTCCTCCAGCAGATACGGCGGATGAACCTTTCCCTGGCGGAGGCTGTGCGCCTCGGGACGACAGCCACTCCACGGAAAGTCACCGGAAGATGCTCAGTCTTCTGCAAAAGCGACTGCACCCATGCCCTCAATGTCGGCGAGCCGAAGGGGAACGTCACCGCCGGGCTGTGCCAGATGATGTCCAGGAAGATTCTGGAACTCCTCGCACAGGTCCAACACAATCGGATTCTTCTGGTCGGTGGAGTGGCTCAAAACCGGGTCATAACGCATTTTCTCAGGGAAGAAATCCCCCACGTGGAGGTGCCCGAATGCGCACCGTATTTTGAGGCCCTGGGAGCGGCGCTCTGGGCGAAGGAGAAAGGGGGGAATGGCTTCCCCGGTTACGACCATCTTTTTGCCGGGAAGGGGTCTTCTTTCACTTTTCTCCCCCCCCTCAGGGAATTCGTTGACCGGGTGTCCTTCAAGCAAATGGAACGCGGCGAGGCGAACGGTGGCGACAGATGCATCATCGGCCTCGACGTGGGCTCCACAACCACCAAGGCGATTGTTCTGAGAGTGGCGGATGACGCGATTCTTGGTTCCGTCTATCTCAGGACGAATGGCAACCCCGTGGCTGCATCCCGCGAATGTTACGCGGAACTTGCCCGCCAGATAACCGAGAAAATCGAGCTTGTGGGATTGGGAGTGACGGGGTCGGGTCGGCAGATTGCCGGTCTGCACGCTCTCACCGAAGGAATTATCAACGAAATCATCGCCCACGCGACGGCGGCGGTCTATTTCGATGAAGAGGTGGATACAATCTTCGAGATCGGTGGGCAGGACGCCAAATACACATATCTCGTCAACGGCGTCCCCTGCGACTATGCCATGAACGAGGCGTGCTCAGCGGGCACCGGCTCGTTTCTGGAGGAAGCCGCGAAGGAAACCCTCGGCATCGAGGTAGAAAAGATCGCCGAAATTGCGATGCTGGGGGAGAACCCGCCGAACTTCAACGACCAATGCGCCGCCTTCATCAATAGCGACATAAAGACCGCAGCACAGGAGGGGATCAAACGGGAGGATGTCGTCGCGGGATTGGTTTATTCCATCTGCGTGAATTATAGCAACCGCGTCAAGGGAAACCGCCCCGTGGGCAAAAAGCTCTTCATGCAGGGGGGCGTCTGTTACAACCGAGCGGTTCCTGTCGCGATGGCGGCTTTCACCGACAAGGAGGTGGTCGTTCCGCCGGAGCCGGGCTTGATGGGCGCCTTCGGAGTGGCCTTAGAAATCAAAAGGAGAATGAGACTCGGGCTTCTCTCGGAGCAGCGATTTGACCTACGGGAGCTCGCCGCGAGGGACGTGCGGTACGGTCGGCAATTCGAATGCCGGGGAGGGAAGGAGAAGTGTGACCGAAGATGCCGGATCATTACCGTTGAGATCGCCGGAAAGAAGTATCCTTTTGGAGGGGCTTGTAATCGCTATTACAACACCCGCCACCACCTCGACATTGATGCGGCCAAACTGGACCTTGTTACGAAGAGGCAGAGGCTGGTATTTGAACGATACGGCGCTCGGGGAAATGAAGCTGCTTCGGCGGCGAAGAGCATCGGGATAAGCAAGTCGTTTCTGACCAACACATTTTTCCCGCTTTATTCAAACTTCTTCTCCGCGCTGGGGATGAGGGTCGTTCTGGCGACGCGGGTCTCGCCGGAGGGGATTGACCGCAAAAGGTCTGCCTTCTGCTATCCGGCGGATATATCGCACGGGCTGTTTCAAGACCTCCTCGACAAGGGGGTGGACTACATTTTTCTGCCCCATGTGCTGGGACTGGAGGTGAAAAATGCCGAGGGGCATCGAACGAACTGCGTATTCGTTCAGGGGGAGCCGTACTATCTGCGTTCCGCTTTTCGGAGGGTCTTGGGCAAAACGAGGATCCTGTCTCCAGTGCTGAGTTTTGAGGATGGGGTGGAAGACGCGGAAGGGGATTTCGTCCGTGTGGGAAAAGAACTTGGCTTCAGCCCACAACAGGCGGCGGAAGCTTATAGAACAGCGTGCAAAAAGCAGCGTGCTTTTATGGACGATGCGAAGCGACTGGGTGAAGATCTGTTGCGGGACATCGAGAGCGAGCCGTCTGGCTTTGCGGTAGTCCTTTTCGGCCGGCCTTACAATGCCTTTGCGGGCGAGGCGAACATGGGAATCCCACGAAAATTCGCCTCGAGGGGGATTCCGGTAGTGCCCTTCGATTTCCTTCCGTACGAGGGGGAAGAATGTGACAAAGAGATGTTCTGGGCGCGGGGCAAAATGATTTTGAAGGGGGCAAGCTTCGTCAAGAAGCACCCCCAGCTCTTCGCGGCTTTCGTGAGCAACTTCAGTTGCGGTCCGGACTCTTTCATCATCACTTATTTCAGGGACATTATGGGGATCAAGCCGTCGGTCGTGCTGGAGCTGGACGACCACACCGCCGACGCGGGTCTCGACACCAGAGTTGACGCTTTTCTTGACGTGGTCAGGAGATTTCGGGAGCTTGAGAAAGAGAAAAGGGTTGTGGAGAAAGTGGAGCCCTTCGAGCCTGCGGTGGTCTTTTCCGATGTGAACAACGGCTTCGCTGTTCGCCGGAAAGGGAGGGTGTATCCCCTTCAGCACCCCGATGTCCGTCTCCTTTTTCCGTCCATGGGGGACCTGGGCACGGAGGCAATCTCGGCGGTGATGAACTCTCTGAATGTGAGGGCGCTTCCTCTGCCGGAGCCGGATGAGTCGGTGTTGAAAATCGGTAGAGCCAACACGAACTGTAAGGAGTGTCTTCCCCTTCAGTTGACCACGGGCAGCCTGTTGAAGTACCTCGAGGAGGAGAAAAAACCGGAGGAAGTGGTCGTCTATTTCATGCCCACTTCGGCCGGCCCTTGCCGATTCGGACAATACAGCGTTTTCCTGAGAAACCTGATCCGGAAAGAGAAAATTGATGATGTCGCACTCCTATCCCTCACAAACGAGAACAGTTATGAGGGGTTCGGACGGCGCTTTACCCGATTGGCCTGGAAGGCTGTCGTCATCGCTGATGTGATGGACGATATCAGGTCGGCGCTTAAGGCTCTCGCCGTGGACAAGGAGAAGGCGTTGAAGACGTTCGAGGAACTCTGGCAAAAGATGCTCGCCGTCTTGCGAAGAGGAAGAACGGCAGGAATCCATGAAGCTTTGAGACTGACGGCGGCGTCCCTTTCCCGAATCCCCTTGAAGTGCGCTCTCGACGAAGCGAAGCACGTGGCGATCGTGGGCGAGGTTTACGTAAGGCGGGATCGCCTTTCCCGGCGAGGGCTTACGGACTGGCTGGCGGAAAAAGGCTTTGTGGCGAGAATTGCCCCGATCAACGAGTGGCTCTGGTACGTGGATCATTTGATCAAGAGGAAACTCTGGGGCGCTGACCTCACCGGGCTCGACAGGATCGGGTTGGCGATTCGGCGGTTCTTCCAGGATCGTTACGAGCGGCAGATCAAGAGAGTCTTGAGCAGATCGAATCTCTATCATTTCGAGATGACCGAGGTCGGTCGGACCTTCGCCTTTGCGAGGCGATTGATCAGTCCTCAGCTCAGAGGGGAGACTATTCTGACGGTGGGGTTGGCGTTGCGGGAAATTCTCGACACGGCTTGCGGCGTGATAGCAATCGGGCCGTTCGGGTGCATGCCATCGCGGGTGGCCGAAGCTGTACTCACCGAGGTGATGACGGTCGAGGGCAAACGCATGGCCATGCCGGATGGGGACAAAGCCTCGATCATTGATGGAAAGGGACCGCTCCCCTTTCTTTCCATCGAGACGGACGGCAACGCCTTTCCTCAACTCATCGAAGCCAGGCTCGAGGCGTTCTGTCTGCAATCTGCTCGCACCCACCAGAAGATGATCGCCGCGAAAGCCGCCCGCCTCCATCGTCGCTGAAGAAGCGACACATCTCTCAAGCCAAGAGGAGGGGCGCCCGCGATAGCTTTGCCGGCGACTGCTGCGGAGTCATTCGGGAGCGGGGCATTCGATTGCGGCGAGGAGTTCGTGAAGGCACTGGGGCTCAATTGAGTATTTCAGGACTCCCACAGAGCTTTTCGCGTCAACGTAAACCCTGAGGCTGAGTTTGGTATACCGCTGAAGGAAGAAGGGAACGCGTATCCGGGCAAATTTCTTGCCCTTGCGGACGTGGTATGAAGCGAGGTGGTAGATAGCGATGGACTTTTCTGTTTGCATGTCCTGGATATCAAGGATGATTGAATCATCCGGATTCCATCCGTCAGCGGAGACCCAGAAGGAGGCGAAATAGCCCCCCGGATGGATTTTGAGGGGGTGGGTGTAAGAAAGATAGCCCGGTTCGTGCTTATCCGGATCGTAGGCGAGGAATTCCCGGTTGACGGATTCGCCGCTTTTTATTTGGCCTGTCCTCGATTTCTGCTCCACGGCGGGCAGCTCAAGGGTCAATTCTTTTCTCGCTGTTTCCGGAGGGATTTGCCCCCACCGCGCGACATGCAATCTCGCCGCGCGAGACGCGCGGTTGATACCTATTAGGGTCGAGTAGTGCTCCAGGGCGCCGGTGAACGAGAACTGGTATGGGTGGCAATTGAGGCCGCGGCGGACTGCTGTCGTGAAAAGAGGGAGAGCAAGGATCGCCGTTATGGTCAGATTGAAGGAGTGATGCCAAAGCATCTTCTTTTTCCTCGCCCATTGCAGAAGGCAGACGACGCCTGCCACCCACGCGGTGAACACGAGAATTCCAAAAGGGTCTTCAATGCGACACACCGTGCGATAAGTCCCGGCATAAGGGTAGAACAGGGAGATGAGCTGGGTGGCGGGGCAATGCCAGCGTGCACTTTCCGCCCCACGATAGAAATGGTCGGTGTTGATGAGCATTCGGAGTGTTATCCAGGCGGAGAAGGCGGCGAGCACCGCGAAGAAAGTCCTCAGCAGTTTGTCCCGGCGCACCGACAAAACCCGGGCAAACGGGAACAACAGCAGCGGCAGAACCGAAATCAGGAAGCGCGATGGAAAACATGCTCCGCCGTACCATCCCGTTCGACTGAGAGCCGGAATGTAAGCAACGAGGAAAACCCAGAACCACAGCTTTCGCCAGAACTTCAGCTTCCTCGAGAACAATCCGAAAAGGACGCACAACAACGGTATGAGGTACGCTGGCGAACAGACGAGCAGTCCCTTGTAGCGATCCATGATTGCGCCGACAATGCCTGTCCAGCAGGAAAAAAGCTCCTTCGGCTGGTGGTAATAGCCGCCCGTCCAGGCCTGGGGGTCCAGCTTCTCAAACCCGGTGGCGCCCGGCGCCTGACCCCAAGAATACCCGTACCAATGCTGATTCAACACGATGAGCAAAACGACGCTCATGAGAAGGGGAGGTAGAAAGAATATCAGGCGCTTCCTTCTCCCCCGGAGAAACAGCCATACACATCCCCAGGCCGATAGCAGGAGCGTCGGCATCGCAAGGCGGGGAATGTGAAGCCACGGCAGAAAACCTATCAGACACCCCACCGCGAGCCATCCGGAGCGAGTCAATGACTCGGGCTTCATCATCATCCAGACTACGAGGAGAATCACAAAGCCCCCTGTTAGCTCCGGATACGCTCGGCAAGCATAGAGGATGATAGGCGTCGTAAAACAGAAAACAGCCCAGGCGCCTATCGCGAATTCCGCACGCCGGAGAACTCTGAATGCTATCCAGAAAACGCTCACAGCGAAAAGAGATGCTATTATCGCCAGTACGGCGACTGCGCCTTTCATCTTGGCGAGAGCCCAGCCCGGCGCAAGCAGTACAGCAAGACCAATGGAGTGGTAGGAATAAGCTTTGCCCGGGGGAGATTTTGGCGACAGATGCTTCGCACGGTAGTATATCTTGTTGTGGTCGTAATCGGGCAGTTGATTGACGAGGTCCCGGTCAAAATCCTCCGCGAGACTCTGTGCCTGAATCAAGTAGTGCGCCTCGTCCCCGGCGGTGTACCCATACACCATATTGCATCGTTTCATGAAAACGCCGTAGGCCAGCAGGCTGACAAGAAAGACAGCCAAACTCCATCGCCATTTGTGCGAGGCGATGGATCGGTGGAGATTCTGCGAGACCGCTGGCGATAGGAGCCTTGTCTCTATCACGAGAAGGAGCATTGCCGATGAGAAAACCACCACTGGCAGAATCAGCTTGTTCACCAGCGGAAGAACCGGGAGTACCCCCACGGCTCCCGGTATAAGCTGAACAGGAGCGATCAGGAGAAAGTAGAGCGGAGAAAGAACGCGTCGAAAGGAACGGATGCTTTCGCCGCCTTGTGGGTCCTCTGTTTTGCGATACAGCGAAACGAAAGCCAGCAGAAGGGCCGAAATACCTGCGGTTGACAGCGCCGCCAGAACCAACAATCGCCGGAATGGAAGGAGCCGCCAGAAAAACAGCCAGTTCTCATTATCCGGATGCAGAAAGCCGAAAGGAGCCCCCGCGACCCATAGGTACAGCCCGACAATCACGCCGAACTTGAGCGGCTCAATAAGCAAGAGCCGCCAGTTCCCGCCCGTTGGTCGCGGAGATTGTTCCGTCGAAACTGTCGCCATAAGTCAAACGTGCCCGATTGCCCGGTGAGAATCTCTGCTGCCTGTGCGGCGCTCCCTTGCGGGAGAAGAAAAGCCCGATCCCGAAAGTCCCGAGAGGCACAGAGAAGATCAATTCTTTTCGGCAAAGGATATGTCCTGCCTTGCGAAAAGGCAACGCAAAAACCTGGAGCGCGTTGGGATGTTGGCATTTTGCGGTCATCGCTGTATGATATGGGCCGATGAGATGGTATGGTGCTCATGGGGGTGCGAAGAACCCCGCAGCCCATCAGAGTCACGGAAACGACAACTCGGCCGCCGCAATCGTTTCGGCGCCACAAGGCCGGCGAGCGGGAGGCTTCTTCGGCGAGGGATGCCGCAGAATGGATAGTGTTTCCCCGGTAAGAGAATCGAGAATCATCACGCGAGGTATGCCAGATCGCCATCTATATCTGTTGGTGGGGGCTTGTGTGCTCACCGTGGTCAGCTTCTATGCCCCTTTCCTATGGATGCTGAACCAATGGTTCGTTGTGGAAGAATACTCCCCGGGGCCGGTGGTGCCGATTCTCTGTGGGATAGCCCTCTGGCATACGCTGAAGAAGAGGAAGTCCCTCCCCGAGATTTCTCGGCGCACGGGGAGGCTCTGGATTGCGGGAGCTATTCTCCTTGCCGGTATCGTTTACGTCGGGAAAGAACATTCTCGTCTCCTTCCTGCGGCTGGTTTCTTTTCCTTTGCCTCGTACTCGGTTCTCTTTTCGGCAATGACCTTCGCCCTTCTTTACAGTGGATTTCTGCTCGAGCGCGCGGCGTCCGGAAATCACGGGCGGCGGGCTGAGCCGCTGGGATTAGCGCTCCTGTTGCTTAGCCTTGCGGTACATTTCCTCGCCCTGCGAGGCGACTTCCCCCGCGCCTCCATCGCCGCCTACCTGACGTTGCTGTTCGGCATGAGCTGGTACTTGCACGGTTGGAGGACTGTCCGGCGGCTTTTATTCCCTTACGCCCTGCTCGTTTTCATTGTCCCTCTTGAGTTCATAGACGAGATCGTCGGCGTGCCTTTGAGACTCATGGCGACGGATGTGGCGGTTTTCCTCATGAGAGTGGTCGGACTCACCGTCAAGCAGACCGGCAACTGGTTCGCCATCGGTTCGATGCAGTTTGCCGTGGACGCTCCGTGCAGCGGCCTGAAGTCGCTGATAGCTTTGACCGCTCTCGGGGCGACCTTTGCCTACGTGACCCAGCCCACTTTCCTGAAAAAACTTCTCCTCGGGGCGTCCGCCGTACCGATAGCAATCTTCACGAATATCATCCGCCTGGCGTGCGTCGGCGTTTCTGCGAGGTTCTTCGGAAAGAACTTCGCGGTCAAAGTCTTCCACGACCACGCCGCGATTTTCCTGTACATATTCGCAATATTGATCCTCATTTCCCTCGACAAAAGGGTTTTTCAGGCGAAATGGTTCAAAGTAAAAAACTTCTGATTGTCGTTTGCATTTTGGCTGTTTCCCTCATCCCCAGGTTCTTACTGGTGAGGGTCCGGGCGGTCATGGAGAAGCGCCCCGTGAAAGCTCTCCCGGTCAGAGTTGGGGAATGGGAGGCGATGGAAGTTTTTGTTTGCCCCGAGTGCAGCAAAGAACTGAGGGAAGCCGTCTGGCAGCGTACCGCCCCGAAGAATCCGGAGGCGAGGAGATTCTACGTGGAGAGGGACCTGGACGATGGCGCTTGCCCCGTTCATCACATTGCCGTGCGAAGGACCAGGGATGTCCCTGTGTCGTTCAGCGTGCAAAAGGTGCTGCCGGCGGGGACGGAGTTCCTCGAAAAATGGTACAGAAACGGACCGGCAGACGCCCCATCCTCTCGTTTGCTTGCCGTGACGGTGGTCATCAGCGGAGCTGACAAGAGAAGTCTCCATCGTCCGGAAAGGTGCATGCAGGGCCAGGGCTGGCAGATCGCGTTGAGGGATAGGTTGTCGCTGAGTTTGTCCGGCGGTGCAGGGAAAAAGCTGGAGGTGACCCGGCTGGTGATGCGGCAGGTTTGGCTTACTCCCCAGCAGGAGAAGAGGGAGACTGAGGGGGTCGCGCTTTATTGGTATATGAGTTCTGAGCGTGTGACCGGCAGAAACTTGAAGCGGCTTCTCTGGGGGTGGTGGGACAGGGTTTTCCGCGGGGTGGACTACCGCTGGTCCTATGCCATTTTGTTCTCACCCGCCCCCAAGTCGGTCGCCGAAACGAGCCGGGAGATGGCGGAGTTTGCCACCCAATTATTCCCTCTGATATACGAAAGGGAGGAAAAGCCGCAGAGGAGACTGTGAGGGAGGCGGTGGCTCGGCTGCAAGGCGAGAAAGGGGAAGCAGTAAGGGACTGCAAGGCGAGGAAAAAAAGAAAAAAAACCCTTGACAGCGTATGTGGGGTTTTGTAGTTTTCAGCGGGTTATATTCTATTCGGACACAAGTTTCAGCATAAACTAAATGGAAAAGGAGGGTACATATGAGCCTGAGACGTGCACTATTTACAATCGCCCTCGTCGGCCTCCTCGGGTCCTCTTTAGGGCTCAATGCCGCTGAGGAGGCGGAAGGCTTGGGAATGACCCACACGGAGTTGGCGCAGGCTATTGTGAGGGCTCTCGGCCTCCAGAGTGACCTGCCCGTCAACGCCACCCCTGCCGACTATGGGACCTACCTGCAGGGGAAAGGCATAGCTCCATTGAGAGGATGGATTCCCGGCGCCGACGTGACCAAGGATGACCTGGCTGTCGTCACGGTGGAAGCCCTGGGGCTTGCTGGCGAAGTGGAGAATGCGGCGGAAGTTGACTCTTACATGGCTGTTCTCGACGAGCGGGACATCTCGCTGGCGACCGTCATGGATGTGGTCAGGAATGTCACCGTCGGAGAGGCGATCACAGAGCTCGTGCTCTATTCGCCCATCGCTGTTCTTTACGAGACGTTTCTCAGTCCGGTCGAAGCAAGATAGCTTCTTGGCCAGAACAAACGAATCATGCACGAAAAAGAATCTTCCAATTGGGAGGGGGTTTATATGAAAAAGATCTCATTATCTGTGGTACTCCTCGTCATGGGGGTCCTTCTGCTGAGTTCTGGTCAGGCCCTTGCCGGGGCCTATGACGAGCTTCTTCCGGAAGCGGTCAAAGGCAAGCCCTTTGTGCCGTCCATCAAACTGAGGGTGGAGTACGATGACAATATCTACACCACCACCGACCTCGAGAAGGCGACGTACGGCGTCACCGAGGAGGAAAGCGCGAAGTTTTACCTCGAGCCAAAGATTGACCTTCACTGGCTCTCCGCGACCAGCTACCTCGGATTGAGCTATCAATTCAGCCTGATCTATTACGCGGATAGAGCCCAAGACGACACGGACATGGCTCACGACGTATTGCTCGATCTTCGCCACCGCTTCAGCCCGGCTGTTGAGATCGCCGTGCGAGACCTTTTCAGGCACAGCGAAGAGCCTGAGATCGCCGAGCAGATCGTCACCGCCGGAGGGATGAGGACTATCCCCTATCAGAAAAGCGGCGAGTACGATTACAACCGGGCGAGCGTGGGATTGAACCTCCAGCCTTCTCCTCAGGTCGCGTTGAACATCAACTATGCCAATCTCATGATTGACTATGATGACGACGCGAGCTTCTACTACGACAGAGATGTCAACAGCATCGGCGGCAAGCTCCAGTACATCGCCACACCGGAATCCAAGATCAATCTGGGTGTGACCTACGCCGACGTTGACTACGATGCCGACGCTTTGATGAAGGATTCGGAGTCCATCATAGCCTATATCGGCCTCGATCAGAGCTTGACGAGGACCGCTGTAGCCTCGATCGCCGCTGGCTGGGAGAACAGGGATTTCTCCGACGTTGACCTTACGGAAGACGTTCCCTTTGTGGATGTGAGTCTTGCGTCCAAGCTGGGAAAGAAGGGCAACGGGAGAATCGGTTATCGCTACGGCTTGTCGGAGACCGAGCATGCTTCCTTCGGAGTCGAGGAGGCGCACACCATCTACGCCGGCCTCAACGCATGGCTCGCCCAATGGACTTCCCTGCACGTCAACACCAGCTATGAGATGGGAGAATTCGACAAGGCCAACATCATCGCCGGTCGGGGTTTTCAAGACCAGGAGGAGGATGCGTGGCTGCTGGGACTCGTCTTGAGGCAGCATGTTAGCAAAAGCATGTACCTTGAGGCAGGCTACCGCCATACGGATATTGACTCCGACTTCGCGGGTTCCGCTTACAGTCGGAACAGATACTACGTCGGGTTCGGAGGGATTTTCTAAGGCGATACGCCAAAAAGGAAATCACGTTTGTAGTATAGAAGAGAAAGAAAGGGGACCATTGATCTTGTGGTGGTTCCCTTTCCCATTATGGGCCAACGTGTCATCAAAGGAAGAACAAAACCAGCGAGGTAGCTGTCATGCCTGAAGGTGAAAAGGTCGAAGCCGAAAGGGCAAAAGTCGAAGCCGAGAGGGCAAAAGCCCAAGCCGAGAGGGCAAAGATCGGGGCCGAGA
>JABMQX010000175.1 GCA_013203085.1 bacterium
CCGAAGACCCCGATCGCGTATGAGTTGCAGAAACTCAGAGCACCTAAGCCGGTTCTGGTAATGGAGCCTGCTCTGGCCGAGAAACCGCCAAGCCCGATCAGAATACTTGAGGAAGTTGACCATGGAGATGGCTTTGTCAAAAGCCACGTAATGGTCGTGGAGGCCTATCCGATGATACATCAATCCCGAGGGTTTTAGGATTCGGTAAGATTCTCGCAGAAATACGTCCACTGTATCTCGTGGAACGTGCTCGAGGACACCGTGGGAAAAGACGAGGTCAACCGAGGCGTTGGGGAGGCCGGTGCGAGCGGCATCTCCCGGGGCAACGTACCGGATGCGAGCCGACCGCAAGAACGAACGGACGTCTTCACAGGTATCGAGGGTTGTGCGCCAAGCGTCGAGGATTGGTCTGGCAATGCCAGTGTCTTCGCAGATTTCAGGAAAAGAGGCGATTAGCTGCTTCAGGGTGATCAAGGCCAGGTGGCGGTTGACGAGCCTCGCGATGTCGTATGTTATGACCTCCTTGGCGCCGAGGCATGATAAAAGGAGCGGCAGCGCGGGGTGCCAGCCGGTGCCGATTTCCACTATGACGCTGCCATCCACGTCGAGGCCCTGCTCACGGCACACTCGCACCATGCGAAGGCCTTGCCTCAAGGTCCCGCGAATGGAGATCATGTCGAACGTTCCCAGCATCTTTTGCAGAGCAAAGTTAATGCTGCGGCCGCCCGGAACAGCCGAGAGCAGCGCCTGAGCGCACGCTTTTACCCGCCAATCCATTTCTGATGCACCGCTCGCCGCCTTTCATTTGCGACCCCGGCTTGCTGCCGAGGTTGTGCCTTAGCTGGCGTTATCATGCCAGAGGCGAGACCGGCCGTCAAGCCGCAAGGGACGTGAAGATCATCTTTCTCGCCTCAGCGCGGCGCGACCGCGACTGGACGTGATTTCAAGTACCTCGCGATATAACGCGCGCGCCTCCGATACATATTTTTCCTGTCCAAAGAGACTCAGTATCCGCCTTCGCCCGGCATCGCCCATAGAACGTCGGCGATCTTCGTTCTGGGCAAGGTTGATGATGGAGGACGCCAGGCTATGACGGTCGCCAGCGGGAACAAGGAGGCCTGTTTCTCCGGGGAGGGCTGCTTCCGGGATTCCGCCGACGGATGTGGCGACGACCGGCAGTTCGCAAGCCATAGCCTCCAGGATGACGGTGGGAAGTCCTTCGCTGTATGAGGGCAGGAGGAGAAGGTCGCTCGCTTGCATCCAGGAAGCGACTTCGGTGTGCGGTCTTGGGCCACAGAGGAGGACTGCAGGTCCCAGAGAAGCAAGCCTTGGTGACAGAGGACCGTCACCGATAATCACAAGAAGGGAGTTTGGCAACTTCTCCGCGATGTTTTTCCAGACTTCAGCGAGGTCGGCAATCCCTTTGTAAATGGTAAGAGACCCGACGTAGATGGCGACGAAAGCTTTAGGATGTATGCCAAGGCGCTGTCTGAGGCGAGCCTTGTCGGCGGCCGGGGCGAAAAGGCCTGTGTCAACGGTCGTGTATAAGATGTTGATTGGACGGCTGCTTCGAGAAATAGAGGACATTTTCTTTGCAAGGTCTTTGCTTACGGCGGCCGGCGCATCGCAATTCTCGATGACGTATCTTGTCAGCAGGAAATTCGCCTTCGATTCCCGGGGATAGACGTTGACGTCGCTGCCCCTGGCTTGACAGACGCAAGGGATGCCAAAGGTTCTGGAAAGGAGAATTGCCGCCATTCCGCAGGGGAGAAGGCCGTGGGCATGGATGAGATCAAAGGAGTTTTCGCGCGACCATTTCCGGAAGGAGGCGCACAGACTCGGGAACATGGCAAACGGCTCAAATTTGCGGTAGAACGCGCCGGGGATGCGCAGGTAGCGGGGATACCTCGCTGGGATGGAGTGCCAGCGGGCGCGGGGCGGGGTCTCGCCGTAGCGGCGCCACCTGGGGTAACGCCAGAGAAGGCGTGGGGAATAGGGGATGGGCGAGATCGCCCCAAAGCGGACGCCGTGGCGGCTAAGAGCTTTACATTCGGAAAGAACGAAGCCGCCGAG
>JABMQX010000176.1 GCA_013203085.1 bacterium
ACCTTATATGATCACGGGGCTTCTAAATCAGCACCCCCGTTCCGCCATGAAGTCCAACGCTACTGAGGATCGAGGCGACCTGGTCAAGTTTTTTGATATGATGATTGAAAAAGAATGAACCTGGAGAGTTGAGTCATCTGAAAAGGACGAGGAACTGAACGTGTAGGATTGTACTCTGACAGTGTCCTGGGGAGAAGGGGCTGAAATCTCTGGGAGACCGTTGTTCTGAGCGTTTCGCACATCGTGCGCACTGTGCCTAAAAGGGCAAGGACTCCATTCAGCGGCGCGATAGTGACAGATATGCCTGGATGCCTTCGCCTCAACCAGCTTGCTGGAAGGATAGCAATGCCCCTTTGGAACTGGTCAAACAACTCGCTTCCCACATTGACGCGGACCGGGCGACCAACCTTCGCCCCATCACCTTTGGCGCCCGCATCCGGCATAGATACCATGTCCCCGCTTGCCCCATTTTTGTTGCCAATTCGATTGACTTTTCAAGGCGCCACCAGTAGTATACAATCATGGCTAACCTCATGAGGGATGACTGTGCGGCCAACGTTGGGGGCTGTGCAAGAAGGGCCTGCCGCACCAGAGAGAAGAAAAATGGAATCTGCCCGCCTTAAAACACCGGCTTTCGTGGAGAGGTTTCTCATTCTCAGTATTCTCTTGGGATTGCTTGCCATCCATCTCTTTGTTGTGCACAAGGTTGCTTTCATCGGCTTCTACTTTCTGCCCGTTTTGCTGGCAGGTTACTTTTGTAGCAGAAGGACTACTCTCCTACTGAGCATCTTGGCCATCTTCCTTGTTGGCCTGTACTCTCTGGTGGAACCGGGGAGAATGTCGCCAAAGATTCTCAGGAAACAGAACGAACTGGCCAGGTTAGAGCCCGCCTCACCCGAGAGAAAGAACGTCCTCAATGGTATCGCGAAAGAGAAACTCAGACTTCGCTTCTCGCTTGTGGTTTGGGGGAGCTTTCTTGTTCTCGGCGCCGTCGCATGCAGCGTGCTTCACGAGCAGAAACAGAGAAAGGTCGAAGAGCTCCGACGCGCCTACATTCAGGTGGTTGAGTTATTGACAAAGTATATCGAACTGGCAGACAGGCAGTCGATAGGGCGCTCCGTGAAAGTGGCAGAACTTGCCACGGCGATGGCAAGGCGGATGAATTTGGAGAAAGAGGCCATCGAAAGTACGCGAATGTCGGCCCTGCTTCATGATCTGGGGCATAAAGAAACCAGCGCGTTGATATTAGAGAAGTCCGCGGAGCTCGGGAGGGAATCGGACATGAAGATCGAAACCTTCAGCATCGACGGGCAGGAGGTTCTTCGCTCGGTCAACTCGGTCCTGGAAGGGGTGGCGGTGGTCGTGAATGCATATCACGAGCACTTCGTGGGGGAACGACGAGAACTCCCGCCGGGCCCGGTCGCGGTAGAGGCGGAGATCATCGCGGTGGCCCGCGCTTATTACGACTTGGTGACAGGGTCCCCCAGGAGAAGACCAAAACCTCCCGGGGAAGCGCTGGGAGAAATTCGGTCGAGCGCCGGGAAACGTTTTTCTCGCCAGATCATTGACGCGTTGGCGAGAGCCATCCAAGACGGCAAGGGCCAGCCAGAACGAAGGGAGTCGACGCAAGAGAGTTGACTATTGGTTAATAGCTGTGAAGAGTAATCAGCACATAAAACGGACGAGACGGTTCGTCGCGCAGAATCTGGAGAAGATTATAGTTCTTTTGATTCTGGTGGGGATCGGGCTGATGCATTTCCTTGTTCTGGACAAGCTCCCCTTCTTGAATCTCTACTATCTTCCGGTTGTGCTCGCGGCGTGGGGGTGCGGTCGCAGAACAGCGCTGCTAATAAGCCTACTTTCGGTGCTTCTGGTGGTGCTCTATGCTGTTGCGGCGCCATCCAATTTCGATGAAGACCTCGCCGAGAATCTTGAAGAGATCAAGAATCTGAAGGCGGGTGGCGCGCCAAGGGCCCAGGTGGCAGTAATTGAGAACGAGATCGCCGATCAGAAACTCAATATTCACTTGTCGCTCGCGGCCTGGGGTTCCTTCTTGATTCTCGTCGCGGCGCTTGTAGGCACCCTCTACGACCAGAGAGAGAGGAAAGCCAACGAGCTAAGACAGGCGTACATGGGAATTCTGGAGATACTCACGAAGTGCTTGGAGTGCGCCGACAGGGATGTATTGAGCCATTCTCAGAGGGTGGCTGAATTGGTTGCCGAGATCGCTCGCGAGTTAGAGCTTCCTGAGAATGCCGTCGAGAAGGTCAGAATGGGAGGGCTGCTGCACGACATGGAGAATCTAGACATCTGGACCAGGGCGCTTTTGAAATCTCCGGCCATTTCCGAGGAGGAACATAAAGAAGTGGGGATCTACCGGGCAAAGGGAACTGAGATTCTTCGGTCCGCAGAAGTGGCTATGCCGGATATCATCCGTATGGTGAAGCTTCACCGCCAGTATCACTTAGGCCCCCGGGCCGAGATCCCCGATGTGCTGCCCGGAAAGCTGGATAGGGAGCTTAGACTTTCTATCGGGACCATTGCCGTAGCAGACTCTTATGACACCACTGTCAGCGACCGCCCACATCGCCCCGGCAAAACTCCTTGGCAAGCAGTACGGGACATCGATGCCCGTTCCGGTACGCAGTTCCATCGTGAGGTTGTAGAAGCCTTCAAGAGGGTCATCTCCCGGAAGATTTGACGTCCACTGTCCGCCTTGGAAAGCCGTCAATCGCACCCGCGCCCCCCTCAAAGACCGCCCATTGCCTACTGATTCGGCCATTATCGAGGCGCTGAAAGACTATGGCAAGGAATTAATCCGCCGCAGTGTTACGGAGGCTAAAGAGGCAGCAGCCACTTTGATTTACTATGCCGCGATTGCCAATGCTCTTATGTCTCATCAGGACAAGATTACCCAGCACTCGTACGAAAAACTAAAGGAAGCCTATGCGGAACTCGAACGAAGGCAATGGATTCCTTTTGACTTGAAGGGTCTTTTCAGAAGAGCAAAAGCGCCTTGTCAGCAGCGAACGCGAAAAGCTGAACAGGAGTGCCTTGCCGTCGCTCGAGTTTTTCTGTCAGGTGCTGCGACACTATCACCCAATTGGGCGTGATAATCTTCCCATAGTGGCGCAGCGCGCGTTTTTGCAATATCGTATAGGATTGTATCCAGGATGCTCAGGCCAAAAGGCATAGACATTTCGGGAGGGGGCTGCCCTGAGCATTTCGGATAGAGTTAGTTGAACTGAGCCGCTTGGCGTGAGTCTATGGGGATTGCCTTGGGCGTAGAGAGCTCTGGGTAGGCAAGAAAAGGCAGGACGGGGATGGCTTTCCAGAGGGGCGCCTGTGTGGATCAGCCGTAGACGACTTCCAGTTCTTCCAGTTCCCTTATCTGGTCGCGGAGTTTGGCCGCGTCCTCGAAGCGAAGCTCCCTGGCGGCTCGCAGCATCTCTTTTCGGAGCTGCTTCACCCTTGTCCTCAACTCCTCAGGAGAGGAATACTTCAGGACCTCCTCGGCGACGAGAGGCACAGTAACATAGTCTGCTTCATAAACGGACGCCAGAACGTCGGTAATCTCCTTGGAGATGCTCTCCGGGGTGATTTTGTTCTTGCGGTTGTATTCCTCCTGCACTTGCCTTCTGCGGTTGGTCTCATCAACGGCATGCCGGATGGAGTTGGTGAGCACGTCGCAGTACAAGATGACTTTTCCATCAACGTTTCTGGACGCTCTGCCGCAGGTCTGGATTAGGGAAGTCTTCGATCTGAGAAATCCTTCTTTGTCCGCATCGAGAATCGCGACTAAGGAAACCTCCGGAATATCCAGACCTTCCCTCAAGAGGTTTATGCCGATCAAGACGTCGAAGACACCTTTGCGAAGGTCGCGTATGATCTCGACGCGCTTGAGCGTCTGCACGTCGGCGTGGAGGTACTTGACCTTCAGATCGAGGTCGAGATAGTATTCGGTGAGGTCCTCGGCCATTCTCTTGGTGAGGGTGGTTACGAGAACTCTCTGGCGTTTTGCCACTATCTTGCGAACCTCTTCGAGGAGGTCGTCCACCTGCTGGGAAGCGGGTCGCAACTCGATCTCGGGGTCGGTGAGACCTGTGGGGCGAACAAGCTGCTCAGTGACTATGCCGCCAGCCTGCTCGATCTCGAATTCGTCAGGAGTGGCCGAGACGAAGGTGACCTGGTTGAGGAGCTTATCGAACTCCTCGTAGCGGAGAGGTCGGTTATCGAGGGCTGACGGAAGACGGAAGCCGTGCTCGATGAGGGTGAGCTTGCGAGACCTGTCGCCCCGATACATCCCTTTCAACTGTGGGACTGTGACGTGGCTTTCGTCAACGAAAAGGAGAAAGTCGCGAGGGAAATAGTCGAGCAGCGTCGGCGGAGGCTCGCCCGATTTGCGCGCAGTGAAGTGACGGGAATAATTCTCGATTCCGGGGCAGTAACCTATTTCGGTGAGGAGCTCGAGGTCGTAGTTTGTTCTCTGCTCCAGCCTCTGCAATTCGAGGAGGCGATTTTGCTTGCGAAAGAAATTCAGCCGTTCGGTCAGCTCCTCCCGTATGCTGTCGAGGGCTTCCCTGACGGTTCGTTCGGGGGTAACATAGTGGCTTCCGGGGTAGATGGTGGCGCTGTCAATCCTGCGAAGAGCTTTTCCTCTCAGCGGGTCTATCTCCGAGATGGATTCGATTTCGTCGCCAAAAAACTCGACACGGACGGCTATGTCTTCCTCATAGGCAGGGAAAATCTCGAGGACGTCGCCCCTGACGCGAAAGGTCCCGCGATGGAAATCTACGTCGTTTCGCTGATACTGGATGGCGACGAGCCTGCCGAGGATATCGTCGCGCGGGACCGTCGCGCCCTGCTCCAGAGGCACCGTCATAGCTCGATATGTCTCCGGTGAGCCGAGGGCGAAGATGCAGGAAACGCTCGCCACGATGATGACGTCGCTTCGCTCAAGGAGGGAGCGGGTGGCGGAGTGGCGGAGCTTGTCAATCTTCTCATTGATGGAGGCGTCTTTGGCGATGTAGGTATCGGTTTGGGGGAGATAGGCTTCCGGCTGATAGTAGTCGTAATAACTGACGAAGTACTCGACCGCGTTGTTGGGGAAAAGCTGCTTGAACTCACCGTAAAGCTGGGCGGCGAGGGTTTTGTTGTGGGCGATGACGAGGGTCGGTTTCTGGACGTTGGCAATGACGTGGGCCATTGTGAAGGTCTTGCCGGAGCCGGTTACGCCGAGAAGAACCTGGGCTCGTCGTCCGGCGAGAATGCCTTCGGTCAGTTCGCCGATTGCCGTGGGCTGATGGCCCTTCGGGGTGAAATCGGTTACAATCTCAAAATCGCCCATTGAGCAGGAGTACCTCCGATCAATAAAGGGGGACGTGCCGGCTTAACCAATGAAAGTGGTGGGCGCCGGCTAAAATGAGCCGCTGAACGGGCAGCTATGGAGAAGCTGACTACTTTAGTCCCCATGCTCTTTTTGATACCATAAGGATCGGTTTTCGTCAACTGCCGCTGCGCGCGGTCCTCAATTGGACGACAGGATCAACAGGATTCCCAGGATCGTGGTTATCCTGTTGCGCTGTCAGAACAAATCCGGGAGGGTGAGATGACATATGGAATGCAACCTGTCGGGCGTGCCGACGAGTGCGTAATGGTGATGGATTGCGGGTCTACAACCACACGGGCCATAGCGGTGGACACGGAGGGAAATCTCGTCGCGGGAGCGGGCCGACCGAGCTCACCTTCGCCCCAGCCGGGCGGTGCGGGCGATTGGCGGATATGGGACCTCGATGAGGTTTGGGGGAAGCTCTGCGAGGCGAGCCGGGAGGTGTGCCAGCAGGTCGAAGCAGATAGGATCAAGGGAGTCACGGTGGTTACTTTCGGCGCGGACGGCGCGCCGCTGAAGAAGGACGGAAATCTCGCGTACCCTATCATTTCCTGGCAGTGCCAGCGGACGAAGAAACTCGTCAAGGAAATCGAGGAGATGGTCAGCCCGCAAGAGATTTACGGGATAACCGGCTATCAGGTGATTGGGTTCAACACATTGCTGAAATGGCTGTGGCTCAGGGAGCACGCCCCGGAAGTCCTTGAGGAGGGCAACCTGTGGCTGATGATGTCGGGGCTGCTTTCGCACAAGCTATCGGGCGAGATGATGATCGAGCCGACGGCAGCCTGTACCACGATGGCGATGGACGCCAAGCGGCGGGATTGGTCGCAGAAAATGCTCTCTCTGGCGGGGCTGGATGAGAGTTTCTTTCCGAGGTGGTCGCAGCCCGGGGATGTCGTGGGGACGGTTACGAAGAAGGCGAGCGAGGAGACCGGTCTTCCGGCGGGAATTCCGGTGATTGCCGGCGGGCACGATACTCAGTTTGCCCCTTTCGGCTCAGGGGCGAAACCGACCGACGCCATACTGAGCACCGGCACGTGGGAGATTGCGATGCTGCGGACACAGAACCCTCAACCGTTGCAGCTTCCGTACGACGAAGGCCTGCTGGTGGAGGCGGATGCGAAGCCGGGGTGGTGGAATCCGCAAGTGTTGATGATCGCATCAGGGGTCATCGAGTGGGTCCGGAGGAACTTCTTTGCGGCAGAGGCTGAGCGAGAGGACATCCACCGGTTGATGATCGAGGAAGGTTCTAAGGCGGGCGTCGGTGCGGGAGGTGTGATGGTGCTGCCGTGCTTCGTCGAGGGTGCCGGGCCGGCGAGGAAATACGGCACGCCGGGGAGTATTATCGGCTTGAATCTCACCACCACGCGGGGGCAGGTCTATCGTGCCGTGATCGAGGGACTCTCGTACCAACTCCGGCAGGCGCTCGATATTCTCTGCGAAGCGACTGGATTCGAGCCGAAGGGAATCCGCGTCGTGGGCGGCGGCGGGAAGAACGACCTCTGGAATCAGACGCGAGCCGACGCAACCCGCCTTCCTGCGGCAGTGGCTGCTACTAAGGAGGCAACCGTCCTCGGGGCAGCGGCATTCGCGTTCAAAGGAGCGGGCATCTTCTCCTCTGCCGAAGATTTCATCGCCGGAGTTGACCTGGGCGAAGATGTCTTCGACCCATCGCAGAACGCCGAGTTCTATCGGGGAGGATATGAAGCTTACTTGCGCGCCCTTGAGGCATCGTGGCGATAAGAGGGGAGGCGCAGCGCCGAGCTCGAGGCCATTTGCCGCCCGCCCCAACGCGGAAGTTTCGGAACTGCTGCTCGGCAGGGAAAGGGGTTGACAGGGGGGGTGTTGGACTGGTTAAATGCGGGTTTGGCGGGTCTTTATTGGATAGAGAGTTATAGCCGGAACTCGTACTAACCGGAGGAGGATATGGAACTTGTTGAAGAGATTAAAGAAGGTGTGATCAAGGGAGACCTCGGGGTCGAGACGAAGGTTGCGGACCTCGTGAACAAGGCTCTGGAAGAAAAGGTCCCTGTGGCGACGATTCTCAGGGAGGGATTGATCGCCGGGATGTCGGTCATCGGCGAGCGGTTTAAGAAGAATGAGGTTTATGTGCCGGAGGTGTTGATCGCCGCCCGGGCGATGAAATCGGGCACGGCGGTTCTGAAGCCCTTGCTTGCCGACAGCGATATTGAGCCCCTGGGCACGGTGGTCATGGGGACGGTGAAAGGTGACCTTCACGACATCGGGAAGAATCTTGTGATGATGATGCTGGAGGGTGCAGGGTTCAACGTGATTGACGCGGGGATTGACGTTGCTCCCGAAAAGTTCATCGAATTGGCCAAGGAGAATAATGCGGATGTGATAGGGATGTCGGCGCTTCTGACGACAACCATGCCAGGGATGCACGGCACAATAGAGGCGATTAACGGCTCGGAACTGGCAGATAAGGTCAAGACCATCATCGGGGGAGCGCCTGTAACGCAGAACTATGCGGATGAGATCGGCGCCGGAGGGTTCGCGCCGGACGCGGCCTCGGCTGTGGACAAGACGAAAGAGTTGCTCGGAATCGCGTGAGGAATGACGCAGAGGCGCCGTTTGAGATGGAATTCGCGGACAGGATGAACAAGATTGCCAAGATTGTGCCTATCCTGTTATCCAGTGGGAGCAAATCCGGGACGGAGAGACGGGAAGCGAGGCAGGTGTGTCTACGAAGTCTAATTGAGGATGGGGCGAGCTGAGATTGGGGAAGAGAGGCAATCATGCTAATCATCGGAGAGAGAATCAACACCTCCCGAAAAGGGCTGCATGAGGCGGTCGAGAAGAAGGACGAGGAGTTCCTCAAAGAGATCGCCCGAAAGCAGGTGGAGAACGGGGCGGATTACCTGGAGGTTAATTGCGGGACGCGATTGGAGCGAGAGGTGGATGACCTCCCCTGGCTCGTGAAGCTTGTCCAAGAAACGGTTGATGTTCCGCTGAGCATAGACACGCCAAGACCCGAAGCGGCAGAGGCGGCGTTGAGCGTTCACAAAGGGCGGCCCATCATCAATTCGATCTCCGCGGAATCGCAGCGATACGAGAAGGTGCTGCCGCTGGTCAAGAAATACAAAAGCGGTGTAATTGCGCTGTGCATGGATGACCGGGGCATACCGGAGACGGCAGAACAGAAGTTTGAGGTGGCAAACAATCTTCGGGCAAGATTGATCTCCGATAGCGTGCCGGAGGAGGATATCTATCTCGACCCGCTGGTTCAAACGGTGGGCTCGAATCAGGTAGTGGGGATGGCTGTGGTGGAAGCCATCCGCGAGATCGCCCGCTCCTTTCCCAAGACTCACATCTCCTGCGGAATCAGCAATATTTCACACGGCCTGCCCAAAAGAAAAGTACTGAATCGCGCCTTCATTGTGATGTGTATCGCCGCCGGTCTTGACACGGGTATCGTGGACCCGAACGATGCAGACCTCATGCAGAGCATTATCGCCGCGGAGGCGCTCGCGGGCAAGGACGATTTCTGCGTGAGGTACATCGAGGCTTATCGGGCGGGCAAAATAGTCTGACGAAGTGGCGCTTCGGCGAGGACGACGAGTCGGACTGCTGTTGGCGTGAGAGAAGAGAATTCCCTTTCTTCGGAAATGTTCATTGAAGACCAACAAAGCCATAGTAAGACCTTCCGGTCGCGAATTCCCGATTGATCCTTCCTCTACCCTTCTCACTAACCTTCAGAAGCAGGGGCTTTCTTTAGAGAGTGTCTGCGGAGGAAAGGGAACGTGCGGGAAGTGCCGGGTGCGGTTCATTCGAGGGGCGCCTCCGCCTTCGGAGAGCGGAAAGCGCCGCCTCTCGGCAAAGGATATTGACGGAGGTTGGCGGCTTGCCTGTCAGGTGAAGGTCGGCGGGGAAGTGGAGATCTTCGTGCCTCCGACGAGCGGGGAAGCCCCCACGAGAATACTCGCTGAGGGTCGTTCGGTCGGAGAAGAAGTTGACCCGGAGGCGAAGAAGTATTTTCTCCGGTTGCAGCCGCAGAAGCTCGATAGGCCCATCGGAGATGCCGACCTGGTTCTGGAAGGACTCGGGACTGATGAGGTTCATATTCCTCTGGAGATCGTGAGAGAGCTTCGGCACATGCTGAGGGTCTCGGATTACCGCATAACTGTGACCGTTTTGGAGGGGACGGTAAGAAAAATCGAAATGGGGGACACGATCGATACGAATTTCGGCCTGGCTGTGGACATCGGGACGTCAACCCTTGTGGTTTCTCTGATTGACCTAAGCTCCGGCGAGGAGAAAGCCGTTAGCGTGGGCCTCAACCCGCAGAGACAACTCGGGGCCGACGTAATAACGAGAATTCAGTACTGCAAAGAGAAACCGGACGGCCTCGATGAAATGTGGGCCGCGGTGACCGACAAGCTCTCCGAGATGATTGAACAGACGTGCGAAAAGGTGGGCATTGGCCAGGTGGATATTAGTGAGGCGATTGTGGTGGGGAACCCAACCATGCAGCACATATTTCTGCGGCTCGATCCGTCGCCCATCGGGGAGATGCCATACGCTCCTGCGATTACCCAGAAGGTGCGACTGTTCGCCGGCCAGGCGGCTTACGAAACACTTTACCCCAGGGTTGCTCCGAGTTCGATAGTCACCCCGCCGAATTTGAGCGGGTTCATCGGCAGCGACATTGTCGGAGGGATCATCTCCCAGGGATTCTTAGAGAGCGAGGAAGTTCAGCTTATGGTTGACCTGGGAACGAATGCGGAGATCGTTCTGGGCAACAGGGAGCGGCTTCTGGTGAGCAACGCGGCTGCGGGGCCGGCATTCGAAGGGGCGAACATTGGATGCGGAATGATCGGCGTCAAGGGGGCCATTGACAGGGTATGGTTCGACGAGGAGGACGTTCGGTTCAGTGTGATAGGTGACGTCGAGCCTGCCGGGATTTGCGGCTCGGGCCTCGTGGACTCTGTCGCCTGTCTGCTCGACCTTGGCATACTCGACCACACAGGGAGAATGAGTGATTGCTCGGCGCTGCGGGAAGGATTATCGTGGAAGATCAAGAAGAGGTTCAGGGAAGAGGGGAAGGAGAAAAGGTTCTGGCTGTCCGATAAGGTATATATATCTCAGAAGGATGTTCGGCAGGTTCAGGCGGCGAAGGCAGCGGTCGCGGCGGGAATTGAGATACTCAGAAAGAAAATGGGCATCGAGATGAAGGATGTCGCGAGGGTGATGATTGCGGGGGCTTTCGGAACTTACGTCAATCCGGTGTCGGCGATGAGGATCGGGCTTATTCCGAACGTGCCGCTGGACAAAGTGATGTCAGTCGGAAACTCGGCGCTCGAAGGGGCGAAGATGTACCTTCTGTCGAGGCGAGTCAGGAAGGTGGCGGATCAAATTCGTGACATCGCCGAGCTGCACGAGCTTTCTGTGGAGAAGGAGTTCCAGGAGGAATTTGTTTCGCGGATGGCTTTTGGGTAGATCGTAAGGCGAAAAAGCAATCGTTGAGCTTAGCTCGTGACGCCAAGTAGAAGGAGGTCTCAAAAATGAGAGCTACGGAAGAAGGGCTGAAGAACTTGCACCGCAGATACAGGGGATATCTCAAGGGGGCAAGGCTGGACGCCTTTTTTGAGGAGTTCGAGATAAAGTTTGCGGCGGGGCATTGGTGTGCGGGAGATTTTGCGGACAGGTTTGCCCCGGTGGGTTACAACAGCGACGATCCGACGTTCGATTCGGGAATTGTGTCGCAGATCGAAAGGGTGGCTCTGGCAGGCATCGAGGGGATCGAGTTTCACGAGGCGGTTTTCATTGATGACAAGTACAAGAAGGACCCGGCGAAGGTCGAGATGGTTCGGGAGGCTTTAGAGAAGTACGATGTAACGCCGACGAACATGAACACGAACTTGTTCACCGACCCGAGATGGAAGCTGGGCGGTGTGACGAACGCGAACAGGTCCATCCGGCTGGCGGCTCTGCGAGTGGCGCTGCAAGGGGTGGAAATAGCGAAGGAAGTTGGCTGTAAGAGCGTTTCGCTGTGGCCGGGGTCGGACGGATGGGACTACAATTTCCAGGTGAATTACGGGGAGATTTTCCGGCGGTTTCTGGACGCTTGCGTGAAGATCAATACAAAGGCGAAGAAGCTGGGCCTGGGGTTCGGAATCGAGGCGAAGCTGCATGAGCCGCGTGAAGGAAATATGGTGGTGGCGACGACGCACAAGGCGATGCTGGTGGCGAAATATGTCAACGAGAAGTGCGGCGGGAGGAATATGGGAGTTTGCATTGATTACGGGCACGAGCAGATGTACTGCAACGAGCCAGCGGATAATCTTTACGTGGGAAAGGTGCTCGGTGTGCCGATAGTGAATTTCCACGTGAACAACGCAAAGACGCACTCGAACGACGAAGACCGCGTAACGGGGACAGGAGATAACTGGCGGTTTGTGGATTTCTGCTACGCGGCAATAGATACCGGCTACGACGGCTGGTTCGGCGAGGATCAGTTCACGTATCGAATGGAGCCGGTGAAGGCGATGTCGCTGTCAAGGGAGCTTTTTGGGAACTTGATGAAGAAGGCCTTGCTGGTTTACGCGAAGAGAGACCGGCTCCGCGAAGCGCAGGCGACGGGCGACGCCGGAAGAACGATTGACGTTGTCAAGGATATTTTGGTTTAGTAGCTCGGTTCGGGGGGAGCATGAGTAAGGTTGAGATGAAGATAGCTCTGGGACAGATCAATACAACGGTTGGCGCCATCGGCAGGAACGTGGATAAGATGATCGAGTACGCCGATAGGGCGCGGGGCGCCGGCGCGGATTTGATTGTCTTTCACGAACTCTGCATCCCGGGCTACCCGCCGAAGGAGTTGGCGGAGAGACGGGATTTCGTTTCGGCGAATTTGAAAGCGCTCAAACGGCTGAGCGAAGGCTGTGCCGGGATAGGTGTCGTCTGCGGTTATATTGAGCGAGAAGGACAGGGCAGCGATGAGCGACTGTATAATGCAGCCGCTCTTTTGCACGACGGCGAGGTCGTCGTCCGGCACCGTAAGAACGTCCTGTCTGGTTTTGCGGGATTCGACGAGCGGACACATTTCAGAGCCGGAAAGGGTGAAACGGCAGGCGATTTCAAAGGGATTGGCATCGGTCTGGCGATATCGGAGGATGCGTGGACGGATAAGGATTTCTGGGAGAGGCGCCGGAAAAGGAGAGTGCTGCCGGGCCGTCTGGTTGCCAGCGGCGCGCGGCTGCTGATAGTCATCAGCTCGTCCCCTTTCTGGCCCGGCAAAAGCAGGGAAAGGGAAGAGGCGGCGAGGGCAGCGGCTTTGAAATATGGCGTTCCGGTGGTGTATGTCAACCAGGTAGGGGGAAACGACTCGCTGATTTTCGACGGGGGGAGCTTTGTAGTTGCTGCGGATGGGAGAATCATTGCCAGAGCGAGACGGTTCGAAGAGGAGCTCGTGATCGTTGATACAGAGGCGGCTGAGGATGCTGAAGTTGTCGAGCATGACAAGGTGGACGATACCTGCAAGGCGCTGGTTTTGGGGGTGCGGGATTTTGTCCGGAAATGCGGTTTCGAGAAAGCTGTCCTCGGCTTAAGTGGCGGAATTGACTCGGC
>JABMQX010000003.1 GCA_013203085.1 bacterium
CAATTCTATCAGCGACCATAAACGCCTCGTTTCTGTCATGGGTCACATGGAGCGTTGTAGTTCCCAGCTCATCGTGGACCCGCCTCAATTCGGTGCGCAGTTCCTCACGAGTGTTTTGATCGAGAAGGCCAAGGGGCTCATCCATGACAAGGATCGTAGGAGCTATTGCGAGAGCCCGGGCCACCGCCACTCTCTGTTTTTCGCCACCGCTCAAGCCCTCGGTGTTTCTCTCTAAGAGGTGTCGGATATTCAGCATGTCAACGAGAAGCTCTATCCTTTCTTCAATTTGCTTTGCCTTTTTCCTGCGATAACGCTTTCCAAAACTGACGTTCTCGAAGACGTTGAGATGCGGAAAGAGATTCGCTTCCTGGAACACCAAGCCGACATCGCGTTTCTCAGCGGGCAGTTGTGTCACACTTACATCATCGAAGAATATCTCTCCCCCGTCGGGCCGGATCAGACCGGCGACGGTCAACAACAGCACGGTTTTGCCGGCGCCGCTGGGGCCGAGAATGACGAGGTACTCGCCCTGCTTGATCTCCAGTCGCTCGATGAAGAGCGTGAAATCGCCGAGAGTCTTCGCTACATCTGTGAGAGCGATCATGGCTGGTCAAACCTCACTACGAACCTTTTGAAAGCGACGGAACGGATGAAATGCAAGCCGAGGAAGACCCACAGGCATGTCAGGATCAAGACAATAGCGACGGGGCGCGCCTGCTCGATACCTGCCTGCGTGCTTCGGCTGAAGACGAGAACGGAAGCAGTCATGGGATAATAGGCGAGAATGGCGACCGATCCCACTTCGCTGATTGCTCTCGACCACGTGAGGATGCAGCCGACGAAAATGCCCCTCGCTGCAAGCGGCAGCGAAACACGCCAGAATGCTCCGGCAGGAGAGGCGCCGAGACTTCGAGCGACGCTCTCGAGGCGAGGGTGAACCGCTTCAAAAGAGGCGATGGCCGTTTTGATCAGAAAAGGAGCGCTGACGAACATCTGAGCCAGGATGACTCCCAAAAGCGTCCCCGGAACGTTCGTCACTCCTCCCAGAATGCCCTTCGACCCGACGACCCACAGGAATGCGACGCCCACCGCAGATTGGGGGATCAGTATGGGTACGTCAATCGCCGTCTCCAGAATTGCCTTCCCGCGAAAACGGGTCCTCGCGATTCCATAAGCCAGCGGCACCCCGAACAGAAGTACCACCACCGTGCAGATTGTCGCTGACACCAAGCTGGTCTTCAACGCCAAGCCGACCTCCGGCTGCGAGAAGGTCCCCAGAATAGTCTGAGGCGAATCGAGCAAAACAAAGGAAAGTATGGGGAACAGAAGAAGTCCGAATGCGGCGACGCCGAAAGCCACGAAGGTTACGTGAAACCAACCGTACGCCCTTCGATGTACCATGTATGCCACAGCGAAAACTGCGCCCACGACAATGAACGCAGCCCAGGGGTGCGGTTGGGCGAACACGTGCGACAAGACGAAAATGACGAATAGACCCAGCGCCCCCGGCAGACGATAAAGGCTGGAATAGATAATCCCAAAAGGAAAAAAAAGGGCGCGCCAGTCGGGATTGTATAGAAAAAAGAGAAAGAACAGCGCTCCGTAACCCACGGGATACAAAATGAACCTGAGCCTCCCGACGATTCCCTTCAGGAGATAGCCGCTGTAAAGAAAGTAGAAGTTGGTGAACAGGAGAGCAATGTTGGTGAAATGCTCGAGCCTGAAGCGGAGTCCGCGAATCTGCCCGATTAGCAACAGAACGTGTAGAAGTGCCATCAGGCCGGCGGTTGCAAGGAAGTCCGACCGCCTCAGCCTCATCTTGCGACCTCGCTGCTATCTCCGGGTTCAGGTATGATGACGCGGAGGCTTTCCGGGAAGGATTCTCGCGGCCCCTGCAATCTCGGCGGGGATAGCGGAGAGAAACCGTGTCGCTGGAGAATAGACCTTCCCTCGCGGCCCAGCAGCGTTTTCACAAAAGAGATGGCGCCGTCCTTGTTGGGGGCCTCGCGGAGGATGGTCAGGGAGAAGAGGATCGGCTCTCCCCGGATCGTCAGTGACTCTCCCGGGGCTGCGGAAATCGCGACGGAGACTCTCGAGTAAAAGTCCTTCTGAGGCAAGGAGGAAAGATTCACTTCCGGCGGCAGGAGGATATGCTTGAGAATGTGGTCCTTCGCCATGCTGCGGTAAATGAAGATGTAGTCAACTTCCGTGCCGAGTGTGGGAAGAAGCTCGGCGGCATCGGGTCTGATGAGTTCACGGGATACCTTCTTCGAGAGCGTCTCGAAGAGGCTCGCGCCCTGCAACAGTTCTCGGTAATGCATGTCGGCGAGCTTCCAGACCAGCAGGGTTTGATAACCGAGAGGACCGAGGTTCTCATCAGCTCTCGCCACGCTGACTTCGGGTTCGAGGAGAATCTTTGGCCAATTGCTGGAATTGACTTCGGCGGCACGGCGGCTATTTTCGCTATAAGCCAACACCATCTCGTTGGAAAGGAACGCAACCTGCCAGTCCGCAAAGTTGGGAATGAGCAGGGAGTCAATAACTCTCTTGTCGGCGGAGATGACAATGTCGCCACGGCGCTTGTACTCGCTCACCTTGCGTGCCGCCACGAGGCTGCCGCTGACCTCCACTCGGACATCTACGTCCCTGTACTTTTGCTCGAACGACTTCTCGAACTCCGCCAGGGCGGTATTCAGGCAGGCTGCCGAGAAAACATAAACTCGCTTGCGAGGCCCTTTGCCGCCTTTGCAGGAGCAAAGGAAGACCAGCATAAGACCAACGGAGAGAAATCTTGTCATAGGTGTCATCCTGCGGATCATGTACTCACCTTATACGAAAAGGTGGTTTTTCGTCCTTCAATTCCCATTGTAATCCCGAAAAGCAGAGCTATAATGCAGTAATTAGCTCTGCGGCAAACGTGGGCCCCGGATCGTGAAACGTTAGAGAGTTTCCGGCGGCTGGAGCAATCATTATGCGCGAAGCGGGGCTTCGCGTCAACATGCCTTCATCATTGTGGGACGAAGTGAATTGAGCAAAAGAGGAGCTTTCGCGGTTTTGTCCTTTATGGCCTTTCTCTGGTGCACGGTCATTCTGCCGATGCTGGGGTGCAGGCGGTCGAAGGATG
>JABMQX010000177.1 GCA_013203085.1 bacterium
CGTTTGTTCTGCCTGGCTGCCCTTATCATCGCTAACCCTTCGGCAATCTCGTGGGAAAGAGGTTTCTCCACGTACACATCTTTGCCAGCGCGACAGGCGTAGACTGTGACCAGAGCATGCCAGTGGTCGGGCGTCCCCACGACGACCGCGTCAATATCCCTGTTAGCAATCACCCTCCGAAAATCCTTCTCGACCTTCGGGGCTTTCCCCTGACGGCTTTCAACTTCCTTCGCCACACGTGCCGAATGGGAGTCGTCCACGTCGCACACGGCAACAACTTCCACCATCCCCGTGCCCATCATTCCGTAGAGGTCCGTCGAACCCATCCCGCCGCATCCGATTAACGCGACGAGAATCTTCTCGCTCGCCGACACCGTGCGGGCTCCTTCCGCTCGCGAAACGATATGCGGGCCAAGAGCGTGCGCCCCCAATCCCATCGCTGCCGCTGCAAGACCGCTTTTCCTGAGGAAATCTCTTCGATTCATGCTTTTCATGGTATGCAGCTCATAGTTTCTGTTTTCGATTCATGCCCGGCGCGATTGTCGTTCACACCCCTTGTCTCTCGTTGCGTTCAATCTTGTGCAGTCTCCACGGTACCATCGAGCCGGATGTGGACAATCCGGTCATATCCGCTCGGCTGAAAGTCCCGCGAGTTCACGATAAAGTCAAAAGATTCCCCTTTTTTCAGGCACCCAATGGCCTCTTTCACTGCCGCCTTCACGACATCGCCGTAGGGAACGCCCTTGTCGTTGAGCTTGTCCATCGCAAAATCGTTCGATGCCCAAAGGGGGCCGAATCCGAAATCTATCACGTACCCCTGCGGAAGGGCAATCGCCACCTTCGCCGCTCTAAGGAGCTGCTTTCTGCTCTTTCGCGGATGCGCCTTTTGGTGTGCTCTGAGATGACGAGTCAAATCGAGCTGTTCGCGATAGGGCAGATGGTGCCCGTGATCCGAGGTCCAGTACCAGATATACCTCGCACCGAGATCGTACGCCAGCGTCACCGCCAGAGGGGAAACCGCCGTGTCCGCCTGCCCGTAAATGCTGATACCCCAATCCTTTTCCCACGCACGAGCCGCCCCCCGCATAAAAGCGTTGTAGTAAAGGAGCATCTCCTTCTCGCCGAGCCATTCGGCGTCTATTTCGATTTTCTTGAAACTGGCGCGGAAAGAATCGAGCCGATACCTTCCTTCATGGATTATTCCGCTGGCTGCGCCGGATTGCAGTTGGTAGAAGGAGGTATTGATCATCGTCTCCCAGATCGGTATATCCGGCTCGACAAGCTGCATGAAGCCGAGGTTGAACCCCGCATCTCGAAGGGATCGCTCTAAACGCAGCGAGCTGTAACTATTCTTCCCTGTCTTCAAGGTCCGCCACACCCGAAGACGCAACAGCTCCGCCAGATCTGCCGGCCGCTTGGCGTCCTTCTTCGCGTCGCCCCAATAGATATACACTCCGGGCTCGTCCACGAACTGAACCGCTCCAAAATAGTTGCTTCGGTAGAGAATCTCTGGGAATCGCACGCCTTTCAGGTCTCGCTGCTCGTAGAAGACCGGGCGACTTCGAATCCATTCCCCTTGCTCCGGGTCAACCGTGAAGTAGTTGATTCCCGCTTCGATCATCTCGTCGTACTCTTCCTTCGTGAAGCGCCGATAAGGATAGTTTTTGTCGCCCGTGATTCGGTGATCGAGTGTGTCACGGAAATTCCGTCCGGTTCCTATCAGCAGTCCGGGGTCCAGGTTGAGAACCAGCGCCTCCTCCTGAGGAGGAAATTCCCCTTCGCCGGACCATTCCCATAAAGCCAACATCTGCCCGAGCAGAGTTCCCTGAGCAGCGAGAGGCCCCACTCGGCTCGACGACGAAGATGCACGCGGGAGCAAGTGCCGCCTGAAAGCAAATTGCGGCAGAAGAGCTTGACCCCTTTCCGCATTCACATATTCCACAGGGCTTTCCTCGCCCTCTTTCAGAATGTATCTCGCCACGCGTCCTATGAATCGCTTCCCGCCCAGCATCGGCACACGCTCGCTGAGGACTCTGGCTGAGAAAGAACCGCCGCCAGTCTTCTCGCAATCCATCTGCCACCAGCGGTATTTTCTTCCTCTGAACTTCTGCGACGGCCCGACCCTGAGCATCACTGTATCCAGTGCTGGCTTCTCTCCTCGATAGGCATAAGTCGAAAGCATCTTGTACTTTGCCCATGCTCCGGGCTTCACCGCCGCCTTCGCTGCCGAGCAAAAAGGCGAGGAAAGGCAGGAGATCGCTATGATCGCCGTTAAGGCAAAGAGTTTGGCGAGCCAAGCCACCTCCGCTGGTCGGCTAACGATTGTTTTCGACCTCATTGAAACGTGAATCTCACTATCCATATCACCGCTCCTTCCTTGCTTCATATCCTGCGTCAGTTCATCCTGTTACAGTTACCTTTTCCATGCGGAAATCTCTCTTCCGCTGAACGGCCGCGCCC
>JABMQX010000178.1 GCA_013203085.1 bacterium
GCGAACAGAGTTGAGCGGATGAGGCCTGAGAGATATTATTGATATAACACTCTTATATAGTTGTAGTTGTAGTTGTAGAGGGTTTTGATAGAGGTCATGGTGTGGAGGTGTACCACCAGTTGTTTTCAAAACTTTGAAAATCTTCCCAGAAAACCTTAAAAATGTTCCCAGAAATTCCGTCACACATACCTTTCCAGTGACAGGTATTTAAGCGCAGGCCGCCAAGATTACTCCATGAAACACCTTGCCAACGAGGTAGCACGTCTCGCTCGCCAAGTTCAGTCGGACATTGAAGATCTCCGATATAGCTGGTCTCATTCGAACGATTCGGCTGAGCCGATCCACCCAGCAACTCAAGCCTTAGAGCGGATCGAGCGGAGGCTGGGGGAAGTTCACGGCGACACGAGGGAACTTATCCGACGCGTGCCTGAGGACCTTGGTCCCACCCTGACGGAGTTGAGGCGAGCCCTCCTTTTGCGGCTCAACGAGTTCGTGCACGCGAATCAAGGAAATCAGTCCGGTGATGCTCGGAAAGGGAACGACGCGAATGAGCCGAACCAATCGCTCTCGACGAGGGTCGAATCTCTGACTCCTCAGGAGCGGCGAGTTTTCCAGCTTTGCTTCCAATCGGGCTTCCTGACGTATGGCGAGATCGCAGAGCATCTGGATATCACTCCCAGTGCGGCCAAGAACCTCGTGAATCGCATGTTCCAAGCGGAGAGGAAACGGCCTGTGAAGGGCGGTAGAGGATGAATCTCTCGTGTGTACGCTCGGGCGGTCACGCGGAGGGCGATCCTTTCCCTTTCGGGGAAAGCGAAAACGCTTCCCGCAAGGACGCTCGAGAGGTTCTAAGAGAAGGAGAAGACTAAGAGGATCAGGGGTTGATCTCTCAAGATGGCCTCTTTCCGGCAAAGATGAATTGGTTCCTCCACCTTCCACGGAAAGAAACGAATCCCCCATGGCATCATGGGAAGCGGATCAGGGTTGGGCGAACGACGGGGCTCAATTCGAGGACGACTCGCATGGTCGAAAGGGGAAGAAAACGAGCCTCGAGGAAAAGCTCACAGCCTTCGAAGACTCGATGACAAAACGCCACCCCATGCTGCCACCACTGCCTCGAGATGTTTTTGACCAGGTCGAGGAGTCGATCGAGGGAAAGAACGTTCCACCCGCAGATGGGCAGGAGGGGTTTCCACATGGAACCTTGCCCGAAATCCAAGAAGCAGGAACCGCTCCCCCGGCAGGGATGATGAGATGGGAGCCGTTATTGGTGACGGCGCAGTCGGCCACCATCAGAATAAGGAGAAAAGCCATAAAAGCGCTCGTCGCTGTGAAGGGCAGAACACGACGGCGGTAGCAGCAGATCGAGAACGTGGATGTGCCCGCGGCGCGCCGACACAAGGATGCACCCAAACGTCTCGCCAACCGCCTGGTCGAAGCGATTGTCCCGCTCATTTTCCTATCCCCCTCAGGATTAGGGCGTCCGTAAATGCCAGTTTGCGGTAGTAACCGTTGCCTGAACGCCCATGCTGTATTGTGCGCTCGAGTGCGGTTGCAGTCAAGGCATAAATCTGACGCGGTGTGGCTCCCCGGGCCGGACTCGAATCCCGCATTCTGCGGGAGCGGTTAATCCCGCCGGCGGCGGGACTCTACCGGCACGGCACTCTGAGGGATAAGAAAAAAACCCAGGTTCAAGCAAATTTTATATTCTCCCCGGGCCGGACTCGAACCAGCGACAAGGTGGTTAACAGCCACCCGCTCTACCAACTGAGCTACCGGGGAATTACAAAGACGAAACGACGAAGGCGAAACCCTCCCTCTCCGCGTCGAACCCTCGGGCGGTCAGTGAACCTTCGGGTCACGGGGGAGAAAGAGGTTCTTGCCTTTCAGGTATAGAGTTAGCTGCTTTTTCAGCTCTATCTGCTCTTCAGCCTCCATGTCGGCGTCGTCAATGGTCGAGAAATAAAAGACCAGAAGGCCTTTGATTCGGTCCAACACTTCCTCAAGAGACTGTCCCTGACAGGAGACACCGATTTCCGGACAAATCGCCTGGTATTCTCCGTCTCCCTGTCCTCGAATCTCGATCTTAATGGGCATCTTGTTCCCTGTGTGATTTCTCGAGCGGGTTGTATCTTCATCGCCTACACTTCTCGGACGGGAGTTATCTCCCTGCGCGCTTCCGGTGTGCCTGCGACTCGCTATCAACTCATGCTGCCGTTTAGGTATCAAATCGCCGGTCCCCAGTCAAGCACTATTTGGCGACTATGAAGGGAGCTGGCGGGACTCCGTGTGGGGAGAGCTGTGGGAGGGAAGCTGCTCGCGCCGGTTACTCCGAGGGGATTCTATCGTGACCGCTGCCTTCTCAAGCTGTCGAAGAGGACCGCTCCGATGATGACAGTTCCGAAGACTACTTTTTGCCATTGTTCGCCAACCTCCATCATGACCAGCCCGTATCTCAAAACACCCATGATAAGCGCCCCGATAAGTGTCCCGATGACGGTGCCTTCACCCC
>JABMQX010000179.1 GCA_013203085.1 bacterium
AACGTCAGCTTTGCCCAGTACAAGCGCACGATTGACCTCGCCCGGAAATACGGTGAGTATTGAACCACGGCTCGGTGGCTGCGTCCCCTGAAAGGCGATGCCTTCTATTCCGACTCCTCGCCAGCGGACTTCTCCGTCTCTTCGGCCTCGGCTTGACAATCTTCGTTCGACCCGCCGCCGTACTCCACGATCCGGTCGTGCTCGATCCACAGTTCCACTTCGTCGTTTCGCGGCCCTCCATTCGCACTGGAGATCGTGATTGGCCCGAGTAGCCCGCCGCCCGTTCCGCATACGCCATAGTGGAAGGAGCATCCCGCGCGTTCTGTCAGTTTCTCCAAGACCTCTCTAAGCTTCATCTTGCGTCTCGTTCGAAAACTGGTTGTCTTCCCCTTCAACTCCTCCCCGCGAAGAACAAACCTCACGGAGGAGCCTCGGTTATCCAGATGTCGGCAAAGGTCTTGCAGAACCTCGGGCAGAGGTGTCTCTATGTAACTCACAGGCGAAATCCGCACGTAAAGGGGATCGGGACCGCAGAAGAGAGCCCCCAATATGATTCCCCCAACGACGAGAGCCAGCCCTATTGTCCCGGGTACGAACCACCTCTTTGGTCTGGGGCGCCGCCGGTAAGCACGAACACTTGCCAGCACCAGGAAAATCAGGACAAGCAAGTAGAGCCACGGAAAACCCATGCCAGCCACCACGATGGCTAACAGACAAATGGCAGTCCCGCACGCCCATCCGGCCTTCCACTTCTTTCTCATCGTAGTCCCGGCCGACTGGCTTCCTTCCATACTGACTTCTCCAGCTTTGAAGAACGCCGGCCCCTGTCGCCCTCATCCACAGTATATCACCCGCTCGTTATCTCGTCCATTGTCTGTCTTCGCATTTCAGCTTATCGTTCTTTGGCCGTCAGTAGCCCAGGCCCAGGGCGCTTTCTTCAGGCCATTGGGCCATGCCGCCGCAGATGTTGACCAGGCCCGGGAAGCGGTCCGCGATGGAGTCGTTAGCTGACGGGATGAATTGGCGGGCGTTCGCTTCGACCCCTTTCAGGGGTGAAAGACGCGCTGCAAGCCCAACCGACTGCACGAGCGCGAGGCCGGGGTTGGTCAAGTCCTGGATTGTGTAGATTTTCCCGGCGGCAGCCGTTTTCGCGGCGGTGAGGAGGGCGAAGGTTTGTCCCTTGCACGTTTTCATGGCGGTGCCGCTCCAGCCAAGCTCGAAGGCAGCATCCACATCCTCCAGTTCCTGAATTCCTTCGTCCGCGACGACTGGCTTTATCGCGGCGACCGGTCGCATGTCGAAGCTGTGCCTGCGGAGGTCTCGCTCCGTCGGCTGCTCGAGATACAGAAGGGCGTCGAAAGCTTCCGGCGAAATCTCGCGGAGCTTGTTGAGAAAGGCGACGCAGTATTCCGGTTCGTCGCACTGCTCGTTGGTGTCCACGGAAAGGAAGATTTCCTTGGCGCCTCTCTTCGCCGAGTATTCCTTCGCGACCGCAAACACCTCCGTGGTCCGCGAGAGGTCCCACTCGAGGTCGCTTCCACGGAGCTTGATTTTGAAGCAAAAGATTCCATCCCGCTCGATCCACTCGTCGAGCGAAACGGGCAAGCCGTCGTCGGGATCGTCGGGCGTCTTCTCTTCCCCGCGAAGCTTGTCCAGACCTCCGACCAGATGCCAGATGGGAATCGGCGAGCGGTATTCTTTAGAGATGAATTCGCTGAGATAGCGTCCGCGGAAGCTTCCGCCGAGCCAGCGAGAAAGGTCGTCGCACATCTCACGGCCATACCCGTCATAAGTATCAATGCGGTAAACCTTCCCGAAAGCGTCGTGCACAGCGGCATCCAGCGGCGAAATGCAAACCATCAGCGCCAGTAGTGGGAACGGCTCCGGCAGGTTCAGGTCGCGGCTGATTTCGCCCGCCAGCTTCCTGACCGCTTCCTTCATGACAATGCCGATGCCGAGAGGGTGATCCGTGGGCGACTCTTTTTCGAGCCAGCGTGCCGCTCGGACAGTCATTTCTCGCATGGCGTCATCGCGCTCCTCATGGTCAAGAAGCTCGCTCGGGAAGGCCCACAGGTCTCCGAGGAGTATCTCGCCCTTCCCCACGGCTCGGCGACCTTGTGCCGTCTCGACCTCGACAGAAGCCACCACGTCCGTAACGGCATCCACGATCCCTGACCCAAATTTCAACGGGGTCCTGTATGTCAGCTCGTAGAAATCCAGCGAGACTTCTTTAACCTTGACATGCTTCATCGGCGTCCTCCTTTTGCAATTCTTCTCTCGCCGAGCGTAGCACGAACACGTTGGCAGGACAAGGAATGCCGCGCTACGGATGCGGCTGCGTTTGGGCGGCGTAGGGACGGGGTCGAGATTCGAGCACGGGCAGGGTCCGGGGGAAACTCCGCCACTCAAGTAGAGCCACAACCGGTTTCACCCACCTCCTAATTGCGGCAGCCCTCTTGCCTCTTGACTTCTCGGCAACCTTTGTCCAAAAGAGAAAGCTTCCGCTACGACAGAAGAGACCCGATCTGGTAAACGAGTAGAGTGAGGATGTAAGCCAAAGCAGTCAGTCCCGCGAGTTGGAGAAGGGACCACCTCCACAAACCCGCTTCTCGCTTGGTCACAACAATGGTCGCGATACACGGAGCGCTCACCAGGCAGAAGAGCATTATGCAGAAGGCGGTCAGCGGCGTGTAGTTCTCGCGAAGCTTTTCGGACAAGGTCTTCGATGTTTCGCCTGCCTCGCCGACGGCATAGACGATCCCCATCTGAGCCACAAAGACCTCCTTTGCTGCGAAGGCGCCTATTAGCGCCGTCCCTATCCGCCAGTCAAACCCCAAAGGCGCCAGGACAGGTTCCAGCGCGCGGCCGATCCTTCCCGCAGCGGAGTACGCGATTCGCTCCTGAGCAATCTTCTCGTTGTCGTCGCTATCGAGATTCTCCTTCTTGGGATAGGTGGTAAGAGCCCATAAGACGATGGAAATGCCGAGTATGATTGTCCCGGCCTTTCTCAAAAACAACCATGCTCGTTCCCACATATGGATAACCGCTCCCCTGAACGTGGGCATGCGGTAAGGTGGAAGCTCCATGACAAAAGGAGTCGCTTCTCCCTTGAGCAACGTTGACCGAATGAGCCTTGCTGCCAGCATGGCTAACAGTATCCCGGTCAAGTACATTATCCATAGGAGGGGCGCCCGCCACGCCAGAGGGAAAAACGCAGGAATGATCAGCAGATAAATCGTCAACCTCGCGCCGCAACTTATCAGGGGAATTACCAGGACCGTCGTCAGCCGGTCCGTTCGGTTCTCGAGCGTCCTCGTTGCCATGATCGCCGGCACAGAGCAGCCGAATCCTATCAGCATTGGAATGAAGCTCTTCCCATGAAGGCCGACCTTGTGCATGACGCGGTCCATGATGAACGCCGCCCTGGCCATGTATCCAGAGTCCTCCAGAATGGCAATGGCGAGGAAAAGGAACATGATGTTGGGCAGGAAAGACACCACAGAACCGACTCCCCCGATCATCCCGTCAACGAGGAGGGATTTCAGGGCGCTCTGCGAAGCCCGAGGC
>JABMQX010000018.1 GCA_013203085.1 bacterium
CCCGAGGCCCTCGTACCATATCAGCAATTAGCCCTTAACTCAATTCGATTCTCGGGGGCACAAATGGGCTCACCTTATCTGCATTCTGAGTTTGGAAACCGCTTTTTTTCGAGTGCAACTCCTTGCGAAAGAACCAAATACAAGGTGCGTTTCAAACCCGAAAAGAGCGGGACTTTCCACTATCTTCCCGACGAGCAGGGGTACTTAAGTAGGTGTTTTTTTTAGCGACCCATTCAGTTTGGGCTTGCTGTTCGGCGTTGAAAGGAGCTCCTTTGACGGGATAGACAGGATACTCAGGATAGGCGAAAGGGGAGGGCAAAGAGCATCCCTGTGGATGAACATGACTCAAAGAATCCGTTTTATCCTGTTATCCCGTCGGCAATCGGAGAATACCCGTGTAATTCCAGCGCACACTTCTAATAGGATCACAAAAAAAGGTGTGTCAAGGACGGAGGGTGAATTTCGATGTGGCGGAGCGTGGTTTTGTGCTTGTGGCAAATCGCCTGACCGAAGCGAAGAGCGGACACGCTCCGGCTCGCTGGCTGGAGCATCAGTGTCAGATTTCAGGGCTCGACCGGCGTAGATCCTCGACAGTACTTCGGACTCGCTCAACTCCGCCAAAGGGAAACGGCCTTCCCTGAAAGACTTCACGACTCTTGCCGCAAGCGGCCATCTCTGGTATCTTCCTGGGTCCAGAAGACACTGAGGCGCTGCTGAGGGTCTCAAGGCCGTGTTTCCGGTAACATAACGAGGCATTTGGAGGTTTTGTTATGGGCAAGAAGACTGTGAAGGTTTCAAGACGTGAGTTTCTGCATGGGGCAGCAAGCGCGGTGGCGGCGTTTACAATTGTGCCGCGACACGTCCTTGGCATGGGTGTAACCCCGCCGAGCGATAAGCTGGACATTGCTTGTATCGGCGTCGGCGGCCGAGGCGGAGACAACGTGCGAGGCGTCAGCGGGGAGAACATTGTCGCGTTGTGCGATGTGGATCTGCGCCGGGCCGGCCGGTCGCTTAAGGAGCATCCCAAGGCCAAACGTTATCGCGACTTTCGCAAGATGCTGGATAAGATCGATAAGCAGATCGATGCGGTTGTAGTCTCCACGCCGGATCATACGCACGCCGTGGCGTGTATGGCGGCGATCAAGAGGGGAAAGCACGTGTATTGCGAAAAGCCGCTCGCCCATTCGGTCTATGAGATTCGCCAGTTGATCAAGGTTGCCCGCAGGCATAAGGTCGTGACGCAACTGGGCAATCAGGGGCATTCATCTGGTGATATCCGGAAGTTCTGCGAGTGGATCTGGGATGGGGCGATAGGGAACGTGCGAGAGGTCCATGCCGCGTCCGGAGCGGTCCATTGCATGATCAGCCAGTTGCCGAGGCTCAAGGAAAAGCACAAAGTCCCATCAGAACTGGATTGGGACCTGTGGCTCGGTCCAGCTCGGTATCGCCCGTATCATCCCTTGTATCTGCCCGGCAGTTGGCGAGCCTGGATGCCGTTTGGCTCCGGAGCAATCGGTGATTGGGTGTGCCACGTTCTCGATCCGGTGTTCTGGGCGCTGGACCTGGGGGCTCCGACTACCGTTCAAGCCCGCGCCAAAGGATATGATCCCAAAAAGCATGCCGATACGTTTCCCATGGGCACCGTAGTAAAATATGAATTCCCGGCACGCGGCAAGCGTGGACCTGTTACGCTGCTGTGGTTTGACGGCGTGGAGAAGCTTCCTCGACCGGATGACCTGGAGCCGGGACGAAATGTGCCCAGCACGGGGGCGATCGTGATCGGGGACAAAGGCACGATAATGTACGGCTCACATGGTGCCGGCGGTGTAAGGCTCATCCCGGAAACGAAAATGAGAGCTTATGAGCAACCTCCTCAGACGCTCCCACGGGCGAGGGGGCATCACAACGACTGGCTCCAGGCGATCAAAAACGGCAAGCAAGCAGGATCCAACTTCGATTACGGCGGCCCGTTGACGGAGATCGCCCTGCTGGGGATTATTGCGACAAAGATGCTGGGACGGAAGCTGCAATGGGATAGCAGGAATATGCGATTCACCAACTGCGACGAGGCGAATCGGTTCGTCAATCCGCCGTATCGAAAAGGATGGACGTTGTGATCGAAAAGGGGGACGTACGCGCCCTGTCCTTGGGCAGGCTGCCGCCGGGCAGCGACGCCGGGTGAAAGGAGCAAAGGGATCGCCTGGCGTCATGATGCTCAGACCCCGGTGAATGTATTCGTTTACGCTGCGCCCTCCAGCGGGAGCTGGCGGCTGTCGCAGACTATTGCGAGCTCAACGAGGTAGATGATGACAGATGAGATCTTTTCCGTAAGGAACCAGATCGTGCTGATTTCCGGTGGCAGTCGAGGCATCGGACAGGCGATTGCCGAGGGATTTGCATCGCGCGAAGCGCAAGTAATTATCACGGGACGTGCCCCGGCGCCGCTGCAAGAAACGGCCCGGACCATTTCGACACCGGACTGTCAGGTAATTGCGATTGTCTGCGACGTGGCCGAGTCGGCTGCCATCCTCAGGTTGGTTAGCGATGTCATTGACAGATTTGGGCGCATAGACACGCTGATCAATGTCGCTGGCGTCGAGAAAGAACAAGCCCGGGTAGCTCAGTGGTAGAGCACCGCATTCGTAATGCGGCGGTCGTTGGTTCGAATCCGACCGCGGGCTCTTCTTTCTTGCGCTCGTTACTTACGTGCAGCCAGTTAGTTCCTGCGTCTGACCCAGCTACCGCCACCCTCTTCTCCTGTACCGGCCCCCCTGAAAATGTGACCATTTTGTGACTATCTAACAGCTTGACAGCCCTTTCCATGGCGTCCTGGCAAGGGTGAAGGTATCGCTGAGTCATTTGCAGCGAACCGTGCCGCATTAGCTCTTTCAACGTAGCGCTGTCACACCCACAGACTGCCAGGCGCGTCCCAAACGTATGCCGGAGATCGTGGAAGCGTATGCCCTCGTAAAGCCCCGCTTTTCCCAGAGCTTTCTTGAAGGCCTTCTGAATCGTTCGCCTGGGCTTTTCTCCCCCGAAAACGTACTCCCCCTGCCAGGGCTGTGCGCTGAGGATCGCTCTCGCGGTTTCGTTCAAGGGTAGGACATGGGGTTTCTTATCCTTGTTGGCTTGCGCCGGCAAGCTGACAATGCCCCTGGCAAGATTAACCTGGTTCCACCGAAGATTGAGGATTTGACTCTTTCTCATCCCTGTGCTCAAGGCCAGGCCGATAATAGGCTTCAAAGACACGGGAGATGCTGCCAACAGACGTGATTCCTCCTCAGCCGATAGGACATACTCGCGCGTGCAGTCCTCGCCGTAGAATTGTTCCGAGGATATTGGGTTCCTCTTTAGCTTGCCCCACTTCACCGCGAGATTCAACATGTGGCGGAGACAGCGGTGCGTGCCCGTCTGCGTCCGGTGACGGGGTGCTTGGGCGGCGGACAGGAGGCGAGGCGTCAAGCTTTTCAGGGAGGATGCAGGAAGGGCGAGGAGGTGGCAAGATTTCACCAGGAAGCTGTGAGGAGATGCCCCCAATAGATTTTGGTATGGCGGCATCGTAGCTGCCGTTTGAGGTTGAGAGCCCAGAAGGCGTGGAAGAGATTGAAGGCCAGGGCCAATGTCAGCAGCAGTCCGAGGATGGCGTTGGGGTTGTGCCTGAAGACATGGTCGAAGTGCCAGAAGGTGCACAGTTCGTTGAAGCCCTGGTTCTCGATGCGCCACCGGGCATGCCCCAGCTCAACGATGGCTTGGGTGGAGGCCTGCCCATGGGAGACAGTGGTGGTCCACACCCAGTCGCGGGTTGTGGAGGCGGTCTTCCATTTCTTGCCTTTCCGCTCCCGCCGGGTGGTGGTCTCCAGGGAGCGAACCACTCGCATGGGGCGACCCACCTGCGGCCAGATGGTGAATCCTTCGATATCCCACTGTTGATAGTGGGTCCGCCCCCTTGTGAACTCCTTCGGGGGTTCCACGTCGAACAGGCCCCTGGCGTCCTGGAGGAGGTCTCGCCGTTCGTCCTTGAGAACGGGGATCACATCTTTGTGGTGCTTCAGCAACAGCTTCACCACCGCAGCCCTGGCGTAGAGGCTGTCGAGGATGACCACCGAGAAGGCTCGGGGCACCCTTTGCATGACTCTACGCATCAGACGCATGGCCGCGGCCACTTCGCCCTCCCCCTGGTCTGCTCCAGGGCGTTGAAACTCCCCAGCCGACACAACTGCATCACAAACGCGGGGATGACTACAGCTTTCGTGGGAATCTGCGGCTTCTCCCGGCTGTCCCCGACCTCCGCCATCACTCTGTCCAACTCAAACACCTTCCTCGCATAAGCAAAGATTCTGCGAAAGATCGCTTACTCCTTTCGGTTGACCACGGCTGTCAACAACTTCTTGCCAATGCGAATTTGCTCCCCAAACCTCCCCCTTCACAACCGCCACAAAAAAAGATGTTACGCTTCCCATAAAAGCCAAGTTGCGGAATCGCTGCCGCGAGAGCAGCTTAAAGGAAGTGTCGAACGGAGTCCCGGGCAGGATGACCTCCTGAGAAGGATCGTTTTCCCTTGAGAAAGGTTGCCGCATGCTGAGGCGTGTGAACTCAGTCAGGCTCTGCGCTGCTGTTAAGTTTCCCACGTATCCCAGTTTCAGGATACCGTAAGAATTGCTCCAGCAAGACCGGTGGGCCATTATCCTTGCGGAGCACCGGAGAATAGGAGAAAGGCTGCAAAGGTTGCGCGATGGAAAAATCCCAGCGGCTGAAGCAGCGGAAAATCCTTTTGACGATCCCGAGTAACCTCTTTCTCGCGCTATCCCGATTGAAAACCGTGAGGGGTCCGGGAAAGCAACTCCCCAAACCCCTCGATAAATTCACCGCGATTTTTATCTTCTTCCGTGTCTGCAATCCCTATTGTGTCGGCGGCTTAGGCGTGCTTTTCTCCATTCCTTCCGCCATCCCTTCCATCATGTTCTTCATCTTCTCGGGATTCTTCATGAATTCCATCATCTGTTTCATGCCCTTCTTCTCCTCCTCGGGCATGTCAACATACCAGACACCCTTGATCTTATGAAGCTTCACAGTGTCTTTTTCTTCCTTTCCGCCCGCAGTCACAGACGTTTCAACGTCCGCCCAGTCACCGTTGATCTTTGTGCTTAGTATCTTGAGTTTCCCGACGTCCTGGTCCCCGTGCGACATCTGCTCCTGCACCTTTTCCTTACCTTGTACCTCGATCATTTCCTCGAACATCTCCCGTATGTCCGGCGCAAAACAGGCAATCATGGCGTCGAGGTCCTTATCTTTCGTAGCGTCAAAAAGGTTTTGAACCGTTTTGTCAGGTGTCTTTGCTCCACCTCCGCCCCCACAACCGGAAACGATCATTAGAGTGAAGACGCAGCCCGTAATGAGAGCTACTCCCAACCACGAACCCCACAAAGACCTGGTACCCGAAGATTTCATTTTCTCCTCCTTTCCTTTCGCCGTTTTCGATCTGACAGACAACAACTGAATCTTCGAATTCAGTTTAAATCATTCTCATCGCTGAATGCAAGCAAAAAGCGGCGCACCGTGTAATCCCCCGCTTTCATAGATGAGGGATTACCTCAACAGCCATTCTTTGATTGATGGAAGCCGTACGAAGATGGTAACCTTACTTGTTTCTAGTCGCTCTGGTCTTATCGAGCTACATGTACAATAAATAGACACAATATTGTGCGGAGGAACCGAAAATGGCAGACGAAAAGAAGGCTCTCTTGGAGAGAATCATAGGAACGTACAATGGCATAATCCCATTAGAGCCTGCCTGGGTCTGCAGGGATTTCTTGCCTGCCGGCCACAGGTTGGGGTTACAGAACTATACGCTAGAGGATACAAGAAGAGGAGAAATCTCGGAGAGGTGGCTCGCGTCCACAACGAAAGCCGATAATGCCATAGGACCGGACGACGAAGGATTGAGTTATGTAAGAACAGATGCCGTCGGGGGTGAAAAACTCTTATTGAAAGATGCCGTAATCGCTGCCCCGGAACTTCTCGTCGGCGAGGAATATGCTGCTTCCCACAAAGAAATGTTGCAGAAGGGAAGTCTCGGCCGCCTGGCAAAGATTTACGATTTCAAAGTTAGACTTCCATATCATCTTCATCAAATGCAACGCGACGCTGCAAAAGTCGGGAGAAACTCGAAGGAAGAAGCGTACTATTTCCCGCCGGGCATCCCCATGCTGGACGACGATTCAACGTTTTTCGGTATTCGGCCCGAGCTGGTACGGGCGGGTGTCTACAAGCAATTGCTGGCCCAGTACTTGAATGAATGGCAGGAGGGCAAGATTCAGACCTATGCGCAGGACTGGATATTGCACTACTCCATCGAGCAGAAGCTCGAACACGAAGTCGGATACCTATTGCCGGCGGGCGGGCTTCATGCTCCCGGTTCCGCTGTAACGATAGAATTGCAGGAGGACTCCGATGTATTCGCCATGCTGCAGGCCGTACTGTCCGATGGAACTCAAATCCCTCACGCCGCTTTGTGGAAAGACGTTCATCCCGATGATAAGGCTGCACATGGAGTGAAGGCCGTTGTGGAACAGGTAGATTCCGAACTGGCGGCCGATGCGAATTTTGCTGAGAATCATAGAATTGTCCCAGTTATCAGGCACGAACAAGGCCCCGGCGCAAAAGAGGAGTGGGTTTACTACGGCAGCGACAATCCCAAATTCACCGGAACGAAGGTCACTGTCGAACCCGGGAAAACGTTCACAAGCCGGGATAACGGCGCGTATAGCGTTCTGGTTTGGGATGGAGAGGGGACATTCGGAGGATTGCCGATCAAGGGCACAGCCGGCAGGATTGGCGACCACAAACAGAATGAATTGTTTGTGACCTACGAAAGAGCAACGAAACCCTTAGAAATAAAGAGCACTGGAACCGAGCCTATACTGTTGATCAAATTCTTCGGACCGGACATAAACAAAGAAGGTCTGCCGTTGGTCAAAGCATACAGAAAGTAGCCCTCGACCGGCAGA
>JABMQX010000180.1 GCA_013203085.1 bacterium
CGGTCTGGGAGAGACTTTTGACGAGGTTTTTGAGGTATTGGGGGACCTGAGGAAAGTCGGCTGTGACATCGTCACCATCGGCCAGTATCTTCGACCGAAAGCGACAAGCCTCCCCGTGGCGGAATTCATTCCCCCGGAGAAGTTCAGAGAACTGGAAGAAAGGGCTCTCGAAATGGGGTTTTCGGGCGCGTTGTGCGGGCCATTTGTCAGGAGTTCGTATCTCGCGGACAGGTTCGTCACAACCGCTGGTTTTCGACAGGATGAGAAAAGAGAGGTAGACAGGATAACAGGATAAGAGAATACTCTTGATCTTCTCAATCCTCTTCATCCTGTCCAAAACGAGAGGGAGATATGACTTACGCTGAAGCAAATCGAATGAAGAGGCTACCCCCTTACCTTTTCACGATCATGGATGAGTTGAAGAGGGAGGTTATGGAAAGAGGAGGAGACGTTATTGACCTGGGTATGGGAAGTCCGGACCAGCCCACGCCGAATCATGTCGTCGAGGCGCTGGCGGAGGCTGCCAGAACCGTGGACATGAACAGGTACTCCCGACGAGACGGAGAAATAGAGAAAAAGCTCAGAAAGGCGATCGCTGACTGGTATGAGCAGCGGTTCAACGTCACCCTGAACCCGGAGACCGAGGTTCTTCCGCTTATCGGCTCGAAAGAAGGGGTCGCTCATTTCTACCTCTCTTTTCTCAACAACGATGACATCGTTCTCGTGCCGAGCCCCGCTTATCCGATTCACTTCAACGGCGTCATTCTCGCTGGCGGCATTCTCTACAACATCCCTTTGAAGCCGGAGAATGATTTCAAACCACAGTTGGACAAGCTCGACAACCACGTCGTCAGCCGCTCGAAAATCCTCTCCCTCAGCTATCCCCACAACCCCACATGCGCGGTGGTGGACCTCGATTTCTTCGAGCGGGTTACCCGGTGGGCGAGGGATAGGGACATCATCGTCACGCACGATAACGCTTATTCTGACATCGTCTTCGGCGATTACAAGGCCCCGAGCTTCCTCCAGGCAAAAGGCGCCCGGAAAATCGGCATCGAGTTCCATACCGCCTCCAAGTCCTACAACATGGCCGGATGGAGGTTGGGATTCGTCGTCGGCAACGCGGAGATTGTCCGCATCCTCGAGAAGACCAAATCCTATGTGGACTTTGGGATATTCCGGGGAGTGCAATGCGCCGGCATAGCGGCGTTGACCGGCCCACAGGATTGCGTCGCCGAGACTGTCAAGACCTACGAGAAAAGGATGACTGTTTTTGTGAACGGGCTGAAATCCGCCGGTTGGGAGGTCCCACGCCCGAAAGCAACCTTCTACGTATGGGCGCACATCCCCCTGAAATTCAGCGCGCTGAACTCGCTGGAGTTCTGCAAGCTGATGGTTGAGGAAACCGGCGTGGTCGGCGCCCCCGGAACCGGATTTGGAGAATACGGGGAGGGCTTCCTACGGTTTGCGATGGTCGAGAAGGAAGAAAGGCTCATCGAGGCTGTCCGACGCATCGGAGAATTCCTCGCCATCCGAACGTGAGGCCCTTGAAAACCGCAGATAAACGCAGATGCACGCGGTTGAATCTCGGTGATTTTGACACCTCATTATCTTTATCAGCGTTCATCAGCAGTTCACCTCTCCTCTGCCCTCTTAGCGTCTTGGCGAGAGAAAGGGGGAGCCGAATTCCCTCCGGACTTCATCCAGCTTCCCCTCCGCGATGGCGAGGCGGAGGCGTTTCATGAGCTGGAAGTAGAAGCGGAGGTTGTGGGTGGTCAGGAGGCGAAGGGCGAGGATTTCGTCAATGTTGAGAAGGTGGCGAATGTAGGCGCGGGTGAAGTTGCGGCACGCGTAGCAGTCGCAATCGGGTTGGATGGGGGAGAAATCATCTTTGTACGTAGCCGATCTGACGTTAATCGCGCCGCCGGGGGTGAAGGCTTTGCCGTTGCGGGCGTTTCGTGTGGGAAGAACGCAATCGAACATGTCTATTCCACGCGCGACGCACTCAACGATGTCAGCGGGCTTTCCCACGCCCATCAGGTAGCGAGCCTTTTCTCCCGGAAGAAGCGACGCCGCGAACTCCGCTATATCGTACATCTGGTTAATCGGCTCGCCGACGGAAAGGCCGCCGATGGCGTAGCCGTCGAATCCTATCTCAAGAAGAGCCTCGACGGACCGTTTCCGGAGGTCCTCATAGACTCCTCCTTGAACGATTCCGAAAAGGGCCCTCCGCGTGGCATGGGCATCTTGCCCATGATTCTTCACGGGCGGGACGCCCGTGCCACGCCCTATCCTGTTATTCTGTCGAAATAATTCTGCTTCGGCGTGCAGTTCCCTGCATTTCCTTTCCCACCGTAGCGTCGTCTCCAGCGACCTCCGCACTTTGTCGTGTTCACAGGGATACGGCGTGCATTCGTCGAGGGTAGTGATCATATCCGCTCCGAGGGTTTCCTGAGTTCTCATGGTCTCTTCGGGACCGAGGAAGCACGCCGAGCCGTCAATGTGTGACCGGAAATGAACGCCCTCCTCGGTGATCACGCGGCGAGCCGCAAGGCTGAAGACCTGGTATCCGCCGCTATCGGTCAGGATCGGCCCGTCCCAGGACATAAACTTGTGCAGTCCGCCCGCTTTCTTGATGATTTCCATCCCCGGGCGGAGCATCAGGTGATAGGTGTTCGACAGGAGCATCTGTGCGCCGACTTGCCTCAGCTCTCGCGGCGACATTGTCTTGACCGCCCCGGCTGTCCCCACAGGCATAAAACACGGC
>JABMQX010000181.1 GCA_013203085.1 bacterium
AGTCAACCCGGCTCATCTGCCCGGCGCCGATTCCGAGGGTCTCGGTGGCGTTCGTGTAGATGATGGCGTTGGACTTGACGTGCTTGACGACCTTCCACGCGAACAATAACGCTTTCATCTCTTCTTCGGTTGGCTCCCGCTCGGTCACACAGCGAAGGTCCTTCTCGGAAGTGGTCAACAGGTCTCGGTCTTGGATGAGGACGCCGCCAACGATCTTTCTGAGGTCGCGGCTGGGGAGGACCGTGCCGCCGACCATCCGCCAGGTCTGCAATCCTTCCAGGAGAACGAGGCGGCGTTTAGTTTTCTTCTTGAGGATGCCCAGGGCATCCGCGTTGAACCCGGGAGCGAGGATCGCTTCGATGAAAGTCTTGTTCAACTCCTCGGCGGTCTCGAGGTCCACGCTTCTGTTAAAGGCGACGACGCTGCCGAAGGCGGAAACGGGGTCTGTGGCCCTTGCTTTCTTATACGCTTCGAAGATGAAGGAGCCAATAGCCACGCCGCATGGGTTTGTGTGCTTGATGACGACAGCCGCAGGCGCCGTGAATTCCTTCACCGTCTCGCAGGCGCCATCCAGGTCCAGGATGTTATTGAACGAAAGCTCTTTGCCGTGGAGCAATTCCGCAGCCGGAATGCACGGCTCGCTGAAGATTCTTTCCCGGTAGAGAGCGGCCTTCTGGTGAGGGTTCTCGCCGTAGCGAAGGTCCATGACTTTACTATAGTCGAGGGAGAGCTTGCTGACAGCGGCCACCTGCTTCTTCTTTTGCAGCGAAGCGAGGAAGGTGAAGATAATGGAGTCGTAGCACGCCGTTCTCTCGAACGCCTCCGTCGCCAGAGCCATCCGCAGGTCACTGGATATGGCGCCTTCGTTCGCCTGCATGTCCTCGAGGACATCGGCATAGCGCGCCGGATCAACCACGACCGCCACGTCCTGATAGTTTTTTGCAGCGGAGCGGATCATGGAGGGGCCGCCGATGTCAATATTCTGGATGGCTTGCTCCAGCGTTACGTCCTCCTGGGAGACCGTCTGCTCGAAGGGATAGAGGTTGACCACCACCAGGTCAATGGGCTTGATGCCGTGCTCCTCCATTTCCTTCTGGTGGAGGGGATTATCCCGGAGGGCTAGGAGCGCTCCGTGGATGCGGGGATGGAGGGTTTTGACCCTGTCGTCGAGGATTTCCGGAAAACCGGTGAAATCTGAGACCTTTGTCACAGGGATGCCGGATTCCCGCAGCAGTTTAGCCGTTCCGCCGGTGGAGATGATCTCGATGCCCATCTCCGAAAGCTGCCGGGCGAATTCGACAATGCCTTCCTTATCCGAAACACTGAGGAGAGCTCTTTCAACTTTATTCATGGAAGTCAATCCATTCGTACCCTGTAAAACCGTTGACCACTCGACACCATCCCTGGGTCGGTGCCGGTCCATTGTTTTTCAGAGATTTCCGTAGCCAGTTCCGCCGCAATGAAGAACGCGGAGTCCCCGCTCGCCTCTATTGTGAACAGGCCGTCCGGGGCATCCCAGGCGATGGACACTTCCCTCGCGGCGACATTGACCTGAAGGCTGGCGACTTCGAGCACGTTCGGGCGTCCGATGAGCTTCACGTCGTCAATCGCCCACCAATAATCGAAGTTGGCAGTGTAGCGCCAGCGAATCTTTATCTTCTTTCCGGCGGCGAAATCCGAGATGTCTATGGATCGTGGATAAAACCAGTCGCCGTCCTGCTCCCTCCAGAGGGGGGTCCAATTAGATTCCCAGTTCTGGTGCGCAGGGTCGCCGCTGACGTGAACGTTGAAAACTTCATCCGGGTTCTCTTCATCATAGACTGTGATGTTCTGCCGGAATACCAGGCGAACTTCAGTGAACTCCGTGCAATCTATCTCGGGCGAGAGCAAACTCTCGTCGAGGTACTGTAGCGGAGGAAGCTCCCCTTCCGCATCGCTGTTGGAAATGAGGTACGTGCTGGTGACGCCTTGCCCGTCCAGAGACCGGGTAAGGTCAACGTGCCAAATTCCGCCGTCGGTTGCGGGGTACTGCCCGTGCCGAAGCTCCCACCCGGCTGTCAACAAATCCTCGTCAGTGTTGAAAGACTCGAAATCCTCCGTATAAATCGTCGCCAGCCGAGGCGACGGCTCAAAAGCCAGATCGTCTATTGTGGTCGAGCCGGGGTAGAGCATGTCGAAGCAAACGGTCAGTGATGTTATTCCCAACCACTGCCGATCATAATGAAACATTTCGCTCCCATCCAGCTCCTTGCTGAAAGAGTACTCTTGGAGCGGGTTGTACCCAACGATCTGGACCCTATCTCCCGCCTGGCCCGCGAAACGAATGCCCAGGAAGTCAATGGGGTCCGCCGAGGAGATGGTCGCCTCGACAACCGTGTCCCCCGTATAGAGCAGAGCGCAGGGACTCGGGTTCTGAGGCAAGTGATTTGGGTCAACCACCCATTTGTTCTCGAGACGAACAGGGTCAACCCAGTCCAACCCGCCGTAATCGTCGGGGACTGGCTTGCCCGCCAAGTCATCAAAAGTGATGAGAGTTCCCCATCCCGTCGGCAGCAGAATCATCCACGCCAACAGAACCGTGACTATCAGAGGGTCTTTCCTCATGACTGTTCCCTACCCGCTTCCGGAGGCCTTTCCCCGCGAAACAGCGACGGGGGGATCCCGCCTGCGATTCCTCCCGTCATGTTTCACAGCGCTTTCTCTAACCCCTTTCACAGCGAACCTGCACACGCTCAACTGCAGGCAGGTTGGCTGTTGTAACATGCACAACGATGGCAAAGACAGAGAGCGCGATATGACCTTGAGCCGCCTTTGTTGGTTATTCCCCAGGTATCTCAGGCAGTTTTGCCAGCGCCTCGTCTATCTTCTCTTTGGGATACTCGTAATCCTTCAGTTTGCCGCCGAAGTAGGCATCATAAGCAGCCATATCCACATGCCCGTGTCCGCTGTGGGCTATGAGGATAGTTTTTGCCTCACCGGATTCCTTGCACTTCAGGGCTTCATCAATAGCCACCTTGAGGCAATGGTTTGGTTCCGGGGCGCTGATGATGCCCTCGGTCCGGGCAAATGTTACCCCAGCTTCAAAAGTGGCGAGCTGATGCTCGGCTCTGGCTTCGACAAAACCCAGATTGTACAGGTGGCAGATGATAGGCGCCATCCCGTGATAGCGCAAGCCACCCGCGTGAATTGGCGGTGGGATGAAGTCGTGCCCGAGGGTGAACATCTTGATGAGCGGTGTAAGCCCAGCCGTATCGCCAAAATCATACGCATACGGTCCCCTGGTCATTGTGGGGGCAGACATAGGCTCTACGTTGATGATTCGCAAGTCCGGTTTTGTCCCATCAATTTTATCCTTGACGAAGGGCAAGAACAGCCCGGCGAAGTTTGAGCCACCGCCGATGCAGCCAACGATAATATCCGGGTAAACGTCCGCCTTCTCCATAAGCTTTTTTGTCTCCAAACCGTTCACAGTTTGATGGAGAAGAACGTGGTTCAATACACTGCCCAACGCATAATGGGTGTCGTCACGGGACACAGCCTCTTCTACCGCCTCGCTGATAGCCAATCCGAGGCTGCCCGGGCAGTCGGGCCACTTCTCTAACATGGCTCGCCCTGCCTTCGTCTCGGGACTCGGGCTCGGTACGCAGTTTGCGCCCCAGGTCTGCATCATTATCCGGCGATACGGTTTTTGCTGATAGCTAATGGCGACCATGAAAACCTTAATCTCAACACCGAAACAAGCGCCTCCGAAAGATAGCGCACTTCCCCACTGCCCGGCTCCGGTCTCCGTGGTGATACGCTTAATGCCCTCTTGCTTGTTATAGTAAACTTGAGCCACAGCAGTGTTAGGCTTGTGACTTCCGGGGGGGCTTGACCCCTCATATTTGTAGAAAATCTTGGCTGGCGTATCCAAGAATTTCTCCAATCTGTGCGCCCGAAACAGCGTCGTCGGCCTCCACAACCGATAGATATCTCGGATTTCCTCGGGGATTTCTATCCAGCGCTCGGTGCTCACTTCCTGTTTGATCAGTTCCATAGGAAATAGAGGAGCCAAATCATCAGGCCCCACCGGCTTCCCCGTGCCCGGATGCAAAATAGGCGGAAGCGGCTCGGGGAAATCTGCTTGGATGTTGTACCAGGACCTCGGTATCTCTTCCTCATCGAGAGTAAACTTCGTTCTTTTATCCATTTTGTTCTCCTTCTGCACGAATCATTTGCGCACTCCGGCTTATTCTTAGAACGAGTAGATGATTTTGAACCAGAAAGCGTTTCCTTCCGGTCTGTTCTCAGTTTCCACCTCAAACTGCGCTTTGGCAACGAGGTGCAGGTTCTTCGAAGGGCTGTACATGAAAACCGGGCCCACGGCGAAAACCTCGCCTTTGTCGTCGAGGACGTCTATGCCGTCTATCTCGTCGTCGTCCACCTGTTTGTAATAGTAGCCGCAAGCCCCCAGCCTGACCTTGCTCGACACGGCATAGTCGAGGCTGTAGTCGAAATGAAACTCGTCCCCCGGCTCCAGGTCGCTGTGCATCCCTGTCATCGGATTGAAGAATTCGTTATTCTTCGTGTTGAAGTCGTACATCAATTTCAGGGACCAGCTCCATCCCGTCTCATATATACCGGTAACCGCAAAGATCGGTTCGAACGTCCAGAAGTTCTTCCCGACGAGATTGATCGGGCTGTTCTCATCGTACTTTCCAATCGGGACGTAGATGTCAAGACCTGCCACGGCGTGATAGGTCTTTCCATGCCAGGCGATGATGAACGGGTCTATGATGGGGTCGGCAAAGTTTGACTCTGAATACCCTATCGTATCGAAGTCCACATTCATATACGGGATGAAAAGGTGGCAGAGGTAGTTGCCTCCGAGAATCTTCTTGTCCGAAGAATAAATGACCCGGAAGACATCTGCCCGCAGGTTCAGGTCAATGTCCATTTCCCCGGCGGGCGTGTCCATCTTGTTGGCATCGTAATAGAGCAGGTAGTTGACTATGTGCCACCCCGGCGGTGGAGCCGCTCCACAAAAACAGTCCTCGGCGCCATTTGGATAGTGCTGACCACCTCCGCCAAAAGCGGCCGGAGAAAATGTCAACACCGTCGCGCAGACAGCGACCAGAAAACTCCCCCCTACAAGCTTCTTCATCTTTTCCCTCCTTTTTTTCTCCTTCTCATGACAGATAGAACTCAAACAAGACTATTTCCCCCGCTCAATCACGGTGAATAGGTCTTTGCTCGAGACCTCGCTCGCCGGGCCTTCTCGGCGAGCCTTCTGCACCAGCGCACGCAAAACATACGACACATGGCAAACAAAAATCAAGGCAATTTTTCCGGCTCGCCTGCGTTGGAGTCGCAGAAAAGAGTTGACACCAAAAGCCTCAGCGGAGGGAAGAACAGAACCGAAAGCACGCAGAACTCGGAGAGCCGCGTCGCCCGTCGTTGCGAAGGCAGCATCCGGCATCCGCCTTCCCTCTGTTATTGACATGATTGTGGGAATTAGCCGCCATTCGCTAATGACAGAATGCGCCACACACCGGATTGTGATGCTGG
>JABMQX010000182.1 GCA_013203085.1 bacterium
ACCCGTCCCCCCTGGCATTGAGAGTTATCACGGCAGGCGAACCCGTCTCCTTTTCAGAGAAAACAAGCACCGACGGGAACAGGACCGTAACCGCTGTCAATACGAGAAGGAACTTCGTTTTCACCGTGCGCTCTTCAATTCATCGTCTCCCGGGCGGGAGATCGTCAGCCACGTCTCAGCAGCCTCGGAAGTGAGTGTCCCGGGGAAGCATCGCGGCTGGCAATCGAGGGGATGTGCGTTCACCATCAGCGAGAATCTCGCCGCAACTGCGCCCGCTCATCAACGGATTACCCCCCGCGGACATTTGCAGAGTGACACTATCATATTCACCAGCGCGCTGCAACGAGCTTGTTTTCGCGGCCGCGCGAGTACTACACCGGTATGGAGTTCGCTTCCTTTGGTTCCTCCTATGGCCTCCTTCGCCCCCGTGGAGAACTGCGGGGTGTGGCGCCGATCCTTTCCTCACGGGCGAGACGCCCATGCCACGGCAGGCGACGACGGGGTTCTTTCATCTTCCTCTCCGCGCCTTAGTACAGGTGTTCTTATAATAAGGCCACGTATTTTTGACGCAGGATCTGATGTGTTTCATAGCCTTTTGCTCTTTGCAGCACCCGAATATGTGACCGAACTTGCCAACCAGAACACTTAGCAGACGGGCAGGCCGGATCATAAAATAGCACAAATGCAGTCAACCTCTCGCAGAAAAGCATGTCCCAAAGCTCCGCGGTACGCGGAGTTGATCTTCATCGGAAGAACGCAGCCGTGTTTATAGTCAAAAACGCTGGCATACCGGTCTCTCGGTTCGTTGCCGGCGCCCCTGTTAGGCACGGGCTTCAGCCCGTGCTCGGCGTGCGCCCCGGCCTCTTTAAGCCGGCTTCAGCCGGGCTTCTCGGTCAGGGGCTTTAGCCATTCTTACCAATCCCTGGCGGTCTTTCCTCCTTCCGGCCGGAAACGTCGTCTCTGGCGGCGCTTTCCAGCCCCGCTTCAGCGGGGTTCCCTTTGCATGGTGCTCCTTCTGCTTTGGGACATATTCCGCCACAAACGACAGATTCTTGCGGCCAAAGCTCACCACGCCGAGGCGGGGATGCGCGCAACACGCCACCTTGGTCAAACTTGGTCTTGACCCCGCTCCCGGATCTGCCATAATGAACGCCGAACAAAGGGACGCGGTGCCTTCGGAAGAATCAGCCGTAGCTTTTTTGGGCACATAGGAATGACCGGGCCGAGAGGGTTGCTCGAGGGAGAAACCTCCATTGTCGTTTCATCATTCACCGTTCCCAGTTGATCCGCTGCCATATGTTCGGGCATTCCTATGCCACGCATCTGCTCGAAAGCGGCTATGACATCCGCACGGTGCACAAGCTCCTGGGCCATAACGATGTGCGAACCACCATGATATGGACTCATGTCTTGAAGGGGGGAGGCAAGGGTGTGAAAAGCCCGGTGGACAACCTGTGAGGAAGAAAGCGATGCGTGTTATGCGGAAACCATATAAGACGTCGCCTTTCGGCAACAGTGATCGTAGGCCTTTGGAAATACATGGATTATCGGAACGCTACAGCAGCGTGTTATCCGGATGCGAAACCCAAAGGCAGGTTCATCTGGAAACCGTATAAACAGAAGTTAGGGAGATTTGCAATGAGAAAAATTGTTGGCGTTTTACTGTTTTTCGGAGTCCTGTTGGCGGGTTGTGGAAATTCGGTTGAAGGTACTTATGTAAACAAGGATAACAGCAAAGAAGAACTTGAGCTAAAATCTGAAGGCAAGTTTTTCCTGACAGAACGAGGTATGTCGTTTCATGGCGACTATGAGGTAAAAGGAGAGGAAATAATATTCAAATTACCAGGAGGGATGGCTGCAAAAGGGAAAATAAAGGGAGATGTCATAACAGACAACGATGGAAAAACTTGGGTCAAGAAGAAGTAATAGTCTTTAGCGTATCGGACTCCTAACGATGGCATCAAGCCCACGCGCTGTCGTGCGCGGCTTATGCCCGGCGTTAGCCCTAAATCCCTTCCGGTGATACCTGAGTAAAGACGCCTCGACGGAGCGGCAGGAGGCCTCTCGCTCCGAGGGGAACAACACGCCGGTGCCGGGGAGGAACTCGTGCACGGCTTGTTCCACGGCGCCTTTCAACATCGGCTCGTCGTTCTTCGTATGCCAGACGATGTGAAAGCAGATGTTGTGGAAAACATGTTGCGGCATGGATGAATCCTTTTAGTCGAGAAGCCGGGCTAAAGCCGGCTCCGACAGGAATATGTAGCGCGTCCGATGACCACCGGCTGAAGCCGGTGGCTAAACGGTGTTCGTAAATAGGGCCACGTACTGTGGATGCAAAATCTGATGTGTTTCATAGCCATTTCCTCTCTGCAGGGCCCAAATGCGTGACCGAACTTACGAACCAGAGCACTTAGCGCCTTTGCGTTACCCTCCTATTCCCTTTTTCCCTGCGGCGACTGAGTATCCGCCCGAAAGTGAGGGACTTCGGGCGAGGGGAGAAAAACGTTGACCGAACGGCAATCGAGTGCCACGCTTGTTGGCTCCAGACAAAAGCGGCGTCCCGCTGGCGCCAAGTTCAGTTGTCCAAGGGACCGGGCTGGGCTTGCCGGGCTTCGACGGAACAGTCTGCCCTTTGCGGAACGACGAAGACGGGCAACCCCCAAACAAGAAGGCGGAGCAATGGTTGAGAAAGCCGTGAACACGCCAAAAGAACTTGTTCGCAGCGCGACCGAGCACAGGGAGACCGAAAAGGTCCCGTACAACTTCATGTTCTCGCCGCCCGCTGAGGAGAGGCTGAAGAGATACTACGGCACAGAAGACCTGATTACGGCGCTCGAGATGCCGATGTTTCTTTTCGGGCCGAAGGATAAGCCTCTTTACGCGGACCCGCAAGTTTATGGCGAGACCATAACGGACCAGTTCGGAGTGGTCTGGTCAACGAGCAGAATAGACCGCGGCTCGCCGATCGGCCCTCCTTTGAAGGAGGCGGACCTTTCACGATACTCCTTTCCTTCTCCCGACGATCCGAAGAGATTCGCGGGCCTTGACCAGGAAGTCGCGAGAAGAAGGGACCGCTTCCTGATAGCCGTCATCGGCGACCTATGGGAGCGCGCCGGGTTTATGCGGGGTCTCGGGAATCTTTGCGTGGATGTCCTCGAAAATCCGAAGTTCGTCGAGGAGTTGTTGGAAGCGATGAAGGAATATGTCATTCGAACTCTCGAGCATCTCGTACGTTACAAGCCGGACGGTGTGTTTCTCAGCGACGATTACGGCACCCAGAGCGGCTTGATGATTGCCCCGCGACACTGGCAACGGCTCGTGAAGCCGCGCCTGAAGGAAATCTACCTCGCAGCCAAACGAAGGGGCCTGGTCGTCATGCATCACACTTGCGGGGACGTCGTGGAGATCGTACCTGACTTGATCGAGATCGGACTGGACATTCTTCACCCGATCCAGCCGGAGACGATGGACATTTTCGCGCTGAAGAGGGATTTCGGAAAGGATCTGACTTTCTGCGGAGGAATTGGCACACAGCATCTTCTCCCAAAGGGGACGCCTTCGGAGATTCGGGAAACGGTGAGAAAAACGATGGACGTCATGGCACAAGGAGGAGGATACGTCCTGGAGCCGGGGATCACTCTTCAGGACGATGTGCCGATTGAGAACATGGTGGCGGTGATTGAGGCGGCGAGGGAATACCGGCGATGAAAAGGGCAACCATCCTGTTATCCTGTCACAAAGATTCTTGACTGGATGCACAAGATTGACAGGTCTCCGCCGACTGCCGGGCGGGCCTACTCAACCCCAACCAGATAGTAACCCTGGCTCACATCTTCCGTCAGCGTATCGTCAATGAAAGATAGAATTTGCCCTGTCCCAATCTGCCGTGTGCCGAGGGCGAGCCATTCGCCGCCCATTGCCCGACATCTGTAAACCTGGTAAATCCTCCCGGGGACAGACTGCCAGCGGATGACCATGGTTCTTTCTTGCCCGGGCGTACACGAGGCTTTGAAATGCGACTGCGGGTCCAGGGGATCAGTCCGGGCAAGATATTCGGTGAGATTGCTTGAAGAGTCGCCGTCGGGGTCGCCGTCCGGGGTGACGTCGGCAATGGAAACGAGGTCATCGTCCGGGTCGGCCGCGGCAACCGCTTCCTCCCAGGGGTCGGGCAAGCCATCCTTATCGGAATCCGAAAGAGTATTGTCGAGGGAAAACGGCGCGGTCGTTGCCCCGGGGCGAACGTTTTCTCCGGGGAGACGCAACCTGACTCTCACACTTTTCGCCTGTTCTCCCTTCAAGTCCGGAACCGAGTCCCATACGAAAGAATGAAGCGAGCCTGTCGGAGAAGTGGAAAGGTCCACGATCCCCTCTCCATCGGCTCGGCTGGCGGAACGCCAAAGGCTTCCTCCCGTCGAGAATTCGACGACGACGCTGGCAGGGAGGCTTCTCGCATTCCAGAGGGAGAACGGCACGATTACCTCCCCAGCGGCGAGGGGCTGGGGCTCCGACTGGACGAGAATAAAGATTGTCTGTGGATCATGCTCGTCGGCGCCGATGTCGGTTAAGGGCGTTTCGCCGACAGCTACGATTCTTGGCTCACCGTGGACGTCAGTCGTCGGAAGCCCGGGGACAGCGTTGGACGCGGCGTCTATACAAGGAGAATTTGGCAAAAGGTCGTAGAAACCATCTTCGGCAGCAACAAAAGAAGGTTCTTCTGATATGTTCCCGT